>CAZHLZ010000315.1:0-4382 GCA_964532475.1 uncultured Chitinophaga sp. | reverse complement strand
GGCAAGTAAGGCTGGTGTAAAAATTCAATTGATCATTAGAGGTGTTTGCTGCTTGGTGCCAGGTATAAAACATAAAAGTGAAAACATTGAGGTAATCAGTATTGTTAGTCGCTATTTGGAGCACACTCGTTTCATGATTTTCCACAGTGAAAATAATTCTAAATATTTTTTAACTTCAGCAGATATCATGGAACGAAACCTTGACCGTAGAATCGAAGTTGCTGTGCCAATTCAAAGTAAAAATCTACAAGAAAATATTCAGTTCCTTTTTGACAAACAATGGAATGATAACGTAAAAGCCAGAATTGTTGATAAAAAGCAAAAGAACAAATTTAGGCCTCAAACAAGTGGAGAAATTCACAATGCTCAAGTAGAATTGTACCAATATTATCAAGAAAAGGCTAAATTACTATAGGTAAATAAAACTTAAAACAAGCCTCCTTGCACAAAACCTAAATCAAAACCCAAGTGTTTGTAAGCTTTTTCAGTTGCTTTTCTACCACGTTGTGTTCGAATTAAAAATCCTTCTTGAATTAAAAAGGGCTCATAAACCTCTTCTAAGGTTCCAGCATTTTCACCAATGGCAGTAGCAATCGTCGTTAAACCAACTGGACCTCCAGAAAACTTATCGATTATTGCTTTTAGAATTCGATTATCCATTTCATCAAGACCATAAGCATCCACATTGAGTGCATCCAAGCCATAATTGGTTATAGCCAAATCTATTGAACCATTTCCTTTAATTTGAGCAAAATCTCTAACTCTTCTTAACAATGCATTCGCAATTCTGGGAGTACCCCTGCTTCTACTTGCAATGGAATACGCCGCTTCATCATCAATAGGAATACCCAACAAATCTGAAGAACGTTGAACAATTAACGTTAAGGTTTTAGAATCATAATACTGTAAACGTGAATTTATTCCGAATCGAGCACGTAATGGCGAGGTTAACAAACCTGATCTTGTTGTCGCACCAATTAGTGTAAATGGATTTAAAGCAATTTGAATAGTTCTCGCATTTGGACCACTATCGATCAAAATATCAATTACATAATCTTCCATTGCAGAATATAAGTATTCTTCAATAACGGGGCTTAAACGGTGAATTTCATCAATAAACAAAACATCCCCTTTATCTAAATTTGTTAATAAGCCTGCCAAATCACCTGGTTTATCTAAAACTGGGCCACTTGTTATTTTAATTCCAACACCTAGTTCATTTGCAATAATATTTCCCAAGGTTGTCTTTCCTAATCCCGGTGGTCCATGTAATAAAACATGATCTAATGGTTCGTTTCTTTGTTTCGCAGCTTGAACGAATACCTCCAAATTCTCCACAACACTTTTTTGACCCGCAAAATCTGAAAGCATCTTAGGTCGAAGTACCTTATCATACTCCTTGTCAGAATTTTCCTCTACTTCTTTTCGATAATCAAATGATTCTTCTTCCACGTTTGAATTTTTTTCAAAGATACAAAAAGCAATAGAAAAAAATTACTTAAAAAAACAAAAAGGACTGAAAATATTCAGTCCTTTTTGTAAGAATTTTTAAAATATATTCTAATGTCCTTCTTCCTCACCCTCTCTTAAAGGAACGATCTGAGTAACAAAATCTTCTTCATAACCTGGTTTAGAATAGTCATAAGGCCATCTATGTACTTCAGGAATTGCACCAGGCCAGTTACCATGAATGTGCTCAACTGGCGTAGTCCATTCCAAGGTATTAGACTTCCAAGGATTTTTTATTGCCTTAGGACCCCTATAAATACTGTAGAAAAAATTAAATAAAAAGAAACCTTGACCAATAGCTGCAATAATGGAAAAAACAGTAATAATTACATTTAAATCCATTATCATTTGGAAAGAATTTGAATCAAATTCACCATAAACGGAATAATCATAATACCTTCTAGGAGCACCAGCTATACCAACGAAATGCATTGGGAAAAAAACACCATAGGCACCCACTATTGTTATCCAAAAATGTACATATCCCAACTTAGTATTCATCATTCTACCAAACATCTTAGGAAACCAATGGTAAACACCAGCGAACATACCAAATACCGCAGATAGACCCATTACAACATGGAAATGTGCAACAACAAACATTGTGTCATGAACAGCAATATCCAAGGCAGCGTCAGCTAAAATAATACCAGTAACTCCACCTGTAATAAAAGAGGATACTAAACCAATCGCAAATAGCATGGCTGGAGTGAAAATAATACTTCCCCTCCATAACGTAGTTAAATAATTAAAAACTTTCACAGCCGAAGGTATAGCAATTAATAATGTGGTAAAAACAAAAACACTACCCAAAAAAGGACTCATACCAGTCACAAACATGTGGTGCGCCCATACAATAAATGACAAAAAAGCAATAGCTAAAATTGAACCAATCATGGCACGGTAACCAAAAATAGGTTTTCTTGAATTTGTAGCAATAACTTCAGATGTCAAACCTAAAGCTGGCAACAATACAATGTATACCTCTGGATGACCCAAAAACCAAAATAAATGCTGATACAACAATGGCGAACCACCATGATTTTCCAACATTTCACCGCCAACAATAATATCTGATAAATAAAAGCTTGTACCAGCAGATCTATCCATTAATAATAATAAAGCAGCAGATAATAAAACTGGAAATGACAAAAGGCCGATGATCGCTGTAACAAAAAACGCCCATATTGTTAATGGTAATCTTGTCATAGACATCCCTTTTGTTCTTAAATTCAATACAGTAACAATATAATTCAAGGACCCCAAAAGAGAAGAAGCAATAAAAATAGCCATTGAAATTAACCACAAAGTCATCCCAAGCCCAGAACCTTCCACTGCTTGAGGCAATGCAGACAATGGGGGATAAATTGTCCACCCAGCCATTGCAGGACCAGTTTCAATAAACAAGGAAAACAACATAATGGTAGATGACAAAAAGAACATCCAATAAGACAACATATTCAGGAAACCTGATGCCATATCTCGTGCACCAATTTGGAATGGTATCAAAAGATTAGAAAATGTCCCAGATAAACCTCCTGTTAACAAGAAGAATACCATGATTGTACCGTGTATTGTAACCAATCCCAAATACATATTTTCTTTCAAAATTCCACCAGGAGCCCAAGTTTCACCCAAAAATAAACTCAAAAAGTCTGAACTCTCTCCCGGCCATGCCAATTGAATTCTAAACAAAATTGACAACAACATAGCTACGACACCCATAAAAATGGCCGTCAACAAATATTGTTTACTAATCATCTTGTGGTCCATACTAAAGATATACTTTGATACAAAACCTTCATCGTGGTGTTCATGATGATGCTGATCTCCATGATGACCGTGTGCTTCGTGTGCTAAAGCTCCCATTTATTATTGTTTATTTAAGATTAATAATTATTTTACTGCAACAACTGTAGTATCAGCCAAAGTAGCTGTAGTTTCTTCTACTGGTGCAACAGGTGCTGCCAAAAACTGATCTTTAAAAGTAGTTTTTGTTTTCATCCAAGCCTTGTATTCAGCAGGTGAATCAACTACTACAATCATTTTCATTTTATAATGTGCACCACCACAAATTTTGTTACACAAAAGAACAAAATTAAATTTCTCATCCTTGTTTTTTAATCGCATATCTTTGGTGGTTATGGTTGGAGTAATTTTCATTCGAGTAACCATACCTGGCACAGTATTCATTTGTGCACGAAAATAGGGGAAATATGCAGAATGAATAACATCTTTGGCTCTAAAAGATATTTCATATTCTTTTCCAACACACAAATGTAAAGTGTCTTTTTGAATAATATCATCATAGGCTAAGGCATCATTCCTTTTGTTATGACGAGCTTTCATTTGAACTAACATTCTCAATAAACGCGTTTTACGGTCCAAATCCTGTTCCATTTTAACTCTTTCCTCTGGAACAAAAATTAATTTAGGATTATTTAATTTATTTTCAAGTAAATCAATTCCTAATACAGAACCATCAGCTTTACCGAATTCCATCAAACGAATTGCTGAATCTAAAGTAGCCCCTGTCAATAAAGCTAATTCATTTTCTTGTGTTGTTGCTTTATAATCAAACAAACCTAATTTGTTATCCTCACCTGAGTAACGAGCAGTCCAATCAAATTGTTTTGAAAAAAGCTCAATATTAATAGCTTCCTTGGAGGAATCAGAAGTTACTTCATTCCATGTTCTAAGCCCTAGAATAATAATAACAGCTAAAACAGCAGCAGGAACAACTGTCCAAATTAATTCCAATTTATTGTTGTGGGGAAACCAATAGGCTTTCACACCTTCTCTCCTAACATATCTAAAAGAAAAATAAAATAGGCAAGAATCTTGATTGTACTTTCCAAAAAAAAAACAAACTG
>CAZHLZ010000314.1:0-4387 GCA_964532475.1 uncultured Chitinophaga sp. | reverse complement strand
GATTTCGAACTGTTATTTCCAGCTGAACTAGTTAATGTAAATTTTGCATTATTTTGCGGATTATAAGTTTCCCAATAATCGGCACTATCTAAGTTTACATAATTTTCGAACCCTTCTAAGAATGGTAATTGGTAACCATCACCTAATACTATAATGTATTGTGCTTCGGTTTTTGTCATGTTTACTGAACCATCCGATGCGGTTAATGATACCTGATAAACACCTGGAGTATTGTATGTCACAGTAGGATTTTGACTACTTGATGTTGGAGTACTTGCTCCTTGAAAATTCCAAGACCAAGATGAAACATTGTTGTAAGAATTATCAAAAAATTGTATTTGCTCCCCTACACAGACTTTTCGTTTGTCTGCATAAAAATTCGCAGCGCACAAATAGGCATCTCCATCGGCACCAGTGGCAATTAAATTGGCGGTTGTCCAAAGGTTATTTCTGCCTCCAGTAGAATTATTTAATGCAGCTCTCATGCGAGATTTTTGTCCGTTTGAAAACATTTTTGAACAGTAAGAATAGTCCATATAATTTTCTACGTTAGCTCTTGGTCCGCATGTGTTTTCATTTAAGTTACATGAGGTTACTCCAATTGTATTTGGTGTATCTGTTATAAAATCATCTTGACTACAGCTACTTGCAACACCAGGATTATTGTCTGTTCCCCAAGTATGCTCAAGATTCAACCAGTGTCCAACTTCATGTGTCAATGCTCTACTTGTACCAACTCCACCTGTTCCAATCGAACCAACGTAATCATGTAAAATCCAGATTCCATTATCCATTGCTGTGCCTCCCCAGTTTGAAGGAGTAAATGTATATCCAGCAGCACCTCCAATTTCTCCACAAATAAAAACATTAAGGTACTTATTACCAGGCCATTCTCCGTTATACACATCATTTCCAGATACAATTGCATTTACTTGGGCTCCTCCATTATCGCTGTAACTTAACGCGTTTTGGGTTCTAGTAATTCCGCTAAAGCACTCACCATTTGGTGCTTTTGTTGCCATAACAAACTCTACTTCAATATCAGCAGGTTTGCATGTTGCAGCAGGATTGGTTAACTTAAAATCATTATGAACATTGTTTGCATCAGCATTTAGTAGACGGTAATCACGATTCAAAATGTTAAATTGATCTAAAATTTGCTCATTTGTGATATTTTCAACACCACCGTTGTGTAATACGTGAAACACAATTGGAATTTTATAAATAACTCTTTTAGGATTTGTTTGATTCGCTAAAAACTCCTCCGTTTGCTTTAGAGACTGCTGCTCCAAAATAAATTGATTCAAAAAATCTGGATTTTGTTTTAAGGCTTGCATTTTTTTGTGATGCAAACAGTATTCAACAGATTCACCTTCTCTTACGTTTCCGTAATCAATTTGAGAAAACAAGCTGCTAGAAAATAAAAGAATAAAAATAAATTTTAAACTTTTTAGTAAAGTAATTTTCATAAAAATTTTAGTTTATATAGTTTAATTTGTTTTAAAAACGCACCAAGTTAGCAAAAAGTTGGCAAAAAATGTAAATTTTAGATTAAAATGTAATTTTTATTGATTAAAATGTAACAATTAACACTGTTAATGATCACAATCTCTACCCTTTTGCTCTCCTTTTTGATACAATGCTTCCAATTCAGCAATTTCTTTCAATAATTCAGCGGATGGTGGTACATTTTGTAATTTACTTAAATCTGGTTGACCAGCATCCACCCAAGCGGTATACCAAAAAGAGCCAACTGCTAATATTGCTGCACGCATTCGTCGTTCTACCATTCCATTTAACATTAAGTGATAGGCTTGTGAAAATTCATAAGAATATGTTTGAATCGTCATATTTCCTCTTTGTTCATAGGCGTATTTTTTATCTTCAGGAAATTGTTTGGTTAGTTCTTTTTCAAAACGTAAAACACTATCTAATCCATAATGAGACTGTTGCACCGCTGCCCAAGTAAAGTCAAGAGGGTTTTTAATATAGGCACTTTTACCAATAAAATAATCATACGTTTCTGCATTGATTTCTACCAAACGACTTTCCCATAGTCCATGAATTCCACGTTGTCCAGTTAATTGTCCATTGTAATTTTCAGTTGTGTGAAGTGGAACATGGGCGTCACCAATATAATGACCAATGTCAGCAGAGTATTTTAAAATCAAATCAATATTTTTATTTTCGAAGGCAACTTGTAATTTTTTCTTCATGAACTGAATATTCCAAGGCACGATTCCATAAGCTCGAAGTGTGTCTTCGGAAAATTTCTCAACTGCTTTTGTCCAGGTTCTTGGCACAATTTCAAAAGGATTTTGTTCCAAAGTACCGTAATGATCGATATCAATAAAGTGACATTCAGCTTCCCCTTTTACAGCATAGCGTCTTTTATCAGGATCAACAGCGTGCTCCGTGATGTATTCAATGTGTTCTTTATAAAAGCCAAACATTTCTGGTGGAAGTGTGAAAACAGCAATTCGGTTGATTCTTTTGTGACCAAAAAAACCCCAAGTGTTTGTTGAACTTTTTATTTCACTTTCTTGTCTGAAAGAAAGAAGAGTAAATGTTAAAATTAATCCACCGATTAACAATAACTTATATTTGAACAAGTTTGCCATCTTTTAAAATTGGAATTACATTCGTTTGATTTGGTGTAAGACAATATTTAATGTCTTCGTTTAAATTTAAATTCTTTAATCTTCTTCGGTGTGAACTCGATTTTAGGTAGCCAAAATAATTATCTTTTGCAGATAAATAAAGGTATTTCGCTGCTATGGAAGAATCTTCCTCAGAAGTAAAATTTCCAGTATTGATTAAATAATCGCAAATGGCTCCAGCGCAAATAGTGTCTTCTAAATTAAATTTATCTTGCCATCCCGAACAAAGACATAGAACATTTTTATTTTGTTTTGAAAGCCATTCTGATAGGTGGTCTAAATTTAAAAATGAACCAACTACCACAGTTTCAGCATCTTTAGCAACATCCAAGGATTTCGTTCCGTTGGTTGTTGTTAATACAACTTCCTTTCCTTTAAATTCTTCTTTCATATAGCTAAACGGGGAATTTCCGAAGTCAAAACCTTCAACAATTTGTCCTTTTCGCTCTGCTCCAACTAAATAACCTTGCTTTTTATACTCCCAAGCTTCTTCTACTGTTGGAACAGGAATGATCGCTTTTATTCCATTGTCAAAAGCTGCACAAATAGCAGAAGTTGCTCGCAAAACGTCGATTACAACAACGATTTCAAATTCATCTTTAAAGTAAGCATATTCTCCAGGAGTGAAACAGACCTCCGCATTTTTTCTTTCATTCATCGAACGAAGTTAGCGAAAAAATTTTGAAAACGAAAATTTGCCTAAAATAATTGATTTAAATCATATCTTTAGCTGACATAGGTTTTAGTATTTTCTTCTTAGTAGTTTGATATTTGTAAAAAATAAAACATACAAATAATAATTATGGAAAAAGGAAAAATATACGATCAACATGCTGAAAATAAGGAGTTCTTAAGTAAGATTGATTTTTTTAAAGAAAAGGTTCAAATTTTACAAAACAGGTTGGATGAGGTAACCTCAAAAAATAACAATAAAGATTTCTTGTTAGAGGTTGAACACTTTCAAAATCAGTTGATTATCCAAAGAAATAATTTGGATGAAATTAGACACCGAGTAGTATTAGATGAGGACAGGTTGGTAAAAGAAATTGCTAAAAATGAAGTAGCAGTTGAACATAGAAGTGCTGAATTCCACACGAAAGAAAAGGAGGATGTTACTTCAATTGAAAAAACATTTAACGAACTAAACCACGAAATGAATTTATTTTTCACTAAGTGGATGTAAGATATTTTTTACTAACAAAAATATTTTGTTTTAGAAAAACTTGGATTTAACCACTATTCACAAATTAGGTTTTCTAAACAAATAGAGAAGGCTCTTAATTGAGCCTTTTTTATTTAAGAGTTAATAACAATGTGTTGTTCATATTTTACTTCATTTTGCAAGTGATTAGATTAATATTTTTCTGATATTTGGAAATCTAAATCTTGATAATATGGGCCTTTCAAAAGTTTTTACCTTCATACTTTTTAGTTTTATACTTAGCATTTCATTTGATGCCTCTGCAGAAAATATTTTCAAGGATGAAAATCGAGGGATTGAAATTGGAAAAGATACATATAAAGGTAAAAGAAAAAGGAACAAACCAAGTCAAGCATCAAAGTTAGCATTTTCAAAACAGTCGAAGCACGCAAAAAGAAGCGTAAAACGAAACGACAAGAGAAACAAAAAAATGTTGAAACATCGTTCCAAAAAACAAAAAAGACAAGGAAAATATAGCAGAAAAGATACTTTTAGGTAAATATCTTGGGTTTATTTTTCTTCTTTA
>CAZHLZ010000313.1:0-4399 GCA_964532475.1 uncultured Chitinophaga sp. | reverse complement strand
AATCTTGCGGGTCCAATGTCGCAAATACGGATAAAGCCGTTCCTGTCGTTGTTCCAATAGCTGTGCTGTGATCGTGATGATGTACCATGGTTTTTAGAATTAATTTAATTCAGCAGCAGTTTCAAGAATCGCACACGCATTGGAACTAATGTTGATGGTAATTTCGCAAACTTCAAAATCATTTTCCATTTCCTCAATTACTTCAACTTCAACCATATTTACCTTGTCCGTTAAATCCGTACCAGGTTTAAAACGTGGTTTTGATTTTCTGCGAACTTCAATCGAACGATGAACGTTCTCTTTTGCTCTAGAGATCAATTTGATTTCTGAAATTTCTGAATCTTCATTCACTTCGTCCATCAAGTCAATTTCCATTACATTCACTTTTTCAGTCAAGTCGGCTCCAGCTTTAAAGCGAGGTTTTGAACTTTCCTTGTAGGAAATAGCAAGCTGTTCTTTGCTTTCCTTTTCCAACTTCATGTGAATGGATTTACTTTCGTGTAAATCATCATTTTCTTCGTTGATTTCAACGTTCATGATGTTCACTTTGTCGCTCAATTCAGAACCAGTCCCGAACTTTTTCGGGAGTGGTTTTCTTTTCGCTCTTAACTTTAACTTCCAGTCATTCAGACTACAAACCTTTTTCATCTTATCTAAAGATTTAAATTCAACATTTCATCTATCTGCAGTCACACTTTGTGCTACAGCGGATGCAACAGTTCCGGCTACAAGCAAGTAACCACCCAAAGCAACTATTGCGGTTGGCAAAGCAATCGGAGAAGCTAAAATAGCTCCTCCAGCTGCTGCCAAGCCAAGCCCGATATTTCGCACAATTCTGTGGAATTTCGGAGTTGGACTTGTGAAGCGATTTTGTTTTCTCATTTTGTAATAATTTTTAAAGGCATTTTAAATTTCTAAGATCGAGGTTTTTTGAAAATTTGATGTTTGAGTTTCGATTCCGAAATGACAATAGCAAATTTTTAAAGTAACGATGAGATTAGGAATTAAAAAGCCTTTAGATTAAACCACTTCAATTACGCGTAAGGCATTATACGCTCCATTTTTAAGTGAATATTGAACACCATTCACACTTTGAAAAAACTCAATTTTCAGCAAGAACACTTTTAAACCTGTTCCCGTTGGCACGGCAGTAGGTGTCAAGGTTACAGCTGTTGCAGCTCCGTCAATTGGTAAATTCACTAAGTTGGTCAATTTCACATCCGCTAAATTTGAAGCAAAGTTCAAATTCGCATAGCAACCAGTTAAGGTGATGTGTGTTGCTCCAGCTGGAAAAGTGATGTCATTCACAGGAATTAATCCAGGAATGGTGATCACACCAGTTGTCGTATTCACCGCCCAAGGTTTATACAAAATACTTCCTAACAAGGCATTTTTGTTGAACTCAAACCCTTTTAACAATGCTTTAGCAGGAGCAGCTGCCATTGCAACTCCAACATTTCTTAATCCACGAACAGAAGTTGTGTCTAAGTTTTTGATTTGTGTCATTAATTTGGTCATACGAGCTACAACACGATTGTCCGAAGCACTTAATGCAATTGGACGTAAAGAATCTCTTGAAAACTTTCCTGCAGATGCAGAAGAACCGAATTCAGCTCCGTTCTCACGAGTTCTCACAAAGGCAGGGTCGTTTTTGATTCGGTCAGCTTCAACGCCACCTTTTTCACGAGCCAAATGTCCATCCTTTGATTTGTAGAAAGATAAATCTCCGATTTTACCTTTCAGTTTGATAATGCCTGTTTGTTTAGCCATTTTTCAAGTTTTTAATATTCATACCTTCAGGACTTTCCTAAAAGCTAACTTTCATTTTGTCGCGACTAAAATTGCTGTTTGAGAATACAAAACTAGAATAGGAAAGAAGTCATTTTACAAACTGGTTCTGAAAGGAATCGTTTATGCCGAAAAAGGAGTTTTTATCCACAGCTTAGCCATGGATAAGTCATAGATAAGCCATACATAAGCCGACTTGTGTTAAAAATTAAACAAAAATGGTGTTACTATTTTGCTATAGATAGAAAATGGTGGGGTATTATGTTTGTTTTCAATTTTATTGAATATTCCGTATTGGAATATGGAATATATGTTAGCAATCAATTGAATTTTTTTGTAATTTATAATTGCTTTTTTTTGGGTGCTCGTTTTTTTACATTTAAACCTAGATCCTGCAATTTTCTACCCAAAACATCATCTTTTGCAAGTAGTAATAAATCTTGCTCTAGTCCTAAAACAATTAACACTTGTAAATACAAGCCTATACTAACACTTTCTGAACCTTTTTCAATGGAATGAAGTGTTGGACGACTTATGTTTGCCCTTTCAGAAACTTGCTCTGCACTGAATTTCCTCCTTAGTCGGGCTAATTTGATATTCTCACCCAATTCCTTCAATAATTTACTATGTTTCGGTAATAATATTGGCTTTTCTCTTCCCATAATAATAAATAGTATTTGCAAATATACAATTTTTTGTAAAAAGTATTTAATTTTATTGTTAAAAAACAAAAACATACTCTTTAGGATTTATGATAATACATTGTTTAAAAAAATAGTAAAAAATAACTTAACTTTACATCAAATTTTAAAGGAATGTCGAAACGGATATGCATATACCCAAAAGATATTCAACGAATCACAGGAAAGTCAGAACGATATGGCAGGGTTTTAATACATAAAATTAAAGAACACTTTCAGAAAGAAAAAAGCCAATTTGTGACCATCCGTGAATTCAGTAAATATACAGGTATATCAGAAGAGGAAGTCTTAAAATTCATAAGCGATTAAAACAAATAATCACTTCATCCAACATCGATTTAACCCATTCATTTTGCGATAATTTGTTAGTATTTGTTAGTTCAATTTGAATCAATTTATTACTTTTGCAACTGATACGTTCTTTCAAGTCATTCAAATAATATCAACGAATAAGGTAGAGTCTTCGGTAACATTAGCCATTTTTGAAATGCTAATTCACTGATTTAAATATACTTAGCTATCTGAACGAAATCCCGTCCAGACCGCTTAAAGCATCTTTAAACCCTTGTAAATCAACGATTTGCAAGGGTTTTTTGTTTTTAGGTACAACATAGGTACAACAATTTCAAAAAAGCTTAAAATTTCTTTATTATCATGTATAATCCTTTCTTATTCTTTCGGGCTTGGTTTGCTAACTTTTGATAGTTACCCAATTCGGAACAAAAGAATTTATTATAAGGCTTCGCATACCCTTCTTCAATCATCATTTGATTAATACATGTACCATCGCTTAAATATGCATAAGCAAGCATTCTGTTATATTTATCTTTTAAATTCTTAGGTTCTTGCTCTAAGGTAATATTTGAACCGATTTCTACTTTTGACAATAAATACTTAAACGAAATATAACCAAGTTGCATGAGTAATGCACCTGGTATATGAGTTTCTCTTTCATCTTGAATAAGTTTTGGACACTTTTTTATTTCTGGAGCATCAATTCCTAAAAGTCGTACTTCAAACTCTTCGTTCGTTAAATAATTTTTCACAAAAAAGCCATCACCATCAACAATATTTGTAACTTTTAAATGAGTGACTAAAAACTTGCTCTTAAATACACTCTTTTTCCTCTGTTTGCTTTGATTTAACATTTTGATTTTCAGTATTTTATGTATATATTTGTAAAGTTATAATTTAATCTTTTAATAATGTCAAATTTTTTAGAAAATGGCTAAACAAACAGGAATTTTAAAATATAGTGGAAATCTCGGAGGGATTAGCCACTACAAAATGAAAGGTGTGAAAGGAGACCTTGCAAAAGTTGCGAACGGACCTTCAAAAGAACAAATTGCAACAGACCCAAAATTCAAACGTACTCGTGAGAATAATGCTGAATTTGGAGTAAGTGCAAAAGTTGGAAAGTCAATGCGTGTGTCTTTGGCTTCAGTTATTAAAAATTTTGCTGACCCGCAAGTTGCTGGACGAATTACAAAGATGTTCAAGGCAATCAATTTAGAGGGAGTTGGTGATCGTGGAAAACGTCCGATTGATATTTCTTTGAATAGAGAAAAATTAGTTGGTTTTGAGTTTGACAAAATCACTTCTTTTAGTACAATTTTCACAGCACCATATAGTTTTACTGAGAATGTTGATAGAAATGAAAGTACTTTGAGTATTCCATCTTTTGTGCCTTTGGACTACATCAATGCACCAGCTGGAGCAACCCATTTCAGAATATTGAATGGTATTTCCGTTCTTTCTGATGTTCGTTGGGATAATGCAACTAAAAACTTCGAGGTGGTTGAACCTGAATTGAACACTATCAATGTGTTACAATATTCAAGTTACTTACCTTTGGAAACTCCATTAGCAGGAACAACAACAGTAGTGGCAACATTGCCAGGATCTCCAAC
>CAZHLZ010000312.1:0-4420 GCA_964532475.1 uncultured Chitinophaga sp. | reverse complement strand
GTCATTGATTTTACTGAAAACGGTAAATGAAAAAGATCACCATTTTCAGGATTTGGCTGCAACTTTGAAAAAAATTAAGCGAGAAGTTGCTAGGGATTTGGTGAGGTAAATGTTTACCTCACCATTTTGATAATCTCAAAATTTTAAATGCTCCTCTTCCAACTAATAAGAATACAATCGCACCAATAAATAAATCAGGATAATTAGAATGACTTAAAAACACCAAAATTCCAGCCACAATTACTCCAAGGTTGACAATTACATCATTCGACGTAAAAATCATACTTGCTTGCATATGTACTTCTTTACTTTTACTTTTTTGGAGTAAATACAAACAAGTTGCATTACCAATTAATGCGAATAAAGATATACTTACCATTGCTGTGAAATTTGGATTATCCCCAGGTTCAATAAATCTTCTTAGGACCTCTATAAATCCAAAAACTGCAAGGATTAACTGCAAGTAACCACTGCTTTTTGCTACTTTATTTTTTATTCCAGTTGATCTGCCAACAGAAAACAAAGCTAAGCCATAAATGAAAGTATCAGCTAACATATCAAAGCTATCGGCTATCAAACCCATTGATTTTGAAATAATCCCGCTTATTATTTCAAGACAAAAAAAGAACAAATTTATACCCAAAACTTGCCATAAAAGAATTCTTTCAGCTTTGTTATTTTCTTTATGAATGATATTAGCAACAAATTTATTTTCAATCAAAGACGTATCTAAATTTAATTCATTTAGCTTTTTGAGAATTATATCATTATAGCCCTCATGATAGACTGTTAATATGCGATTTGCTATGTCGAAATCCAAGGAAAAGATAGTAGGAATAGTACTGAGATTCATGCGTATCATTTGTTCTTCAGAAGCACAATCCATCTTTTTTATTTTGAAAGTTGTTTGTTCCATCATCTATATTATTTTATCTTAAACCTTATTCCAACATAAATTTCCCTTCCCCTCGTTGGTCCCCACACCGATGAGGTATCAAAATTTGTCCCGAATGGATTTTGCCAACTAATAATCGGCTGTTTTTGTCTGAAATCTAAAATATTTTCACATCCTGCATAAACCTCAAACTTTTTAAAATTATAGGTGAATTGAGCATTAATTATCGAATAAGCTTTTGAAAAATCAGCTCGTTGAAATTCGATAGGATTTGACTTGGTATCAGGCAAACGTTGTTGACCATACCAATGCGCATTCACATCAAAATGGAACTTGTTTGAAATCGGTTTATAACTGAATGTCACTAAAAATTTATGTTTAGGATTAAAAGGAAGCAATTGTTTATTTCCGTCAATAATTCTGTAAACATCCAAAAAGTTGTAGCCAGTTTTAAATTCAAAAACTTTCTTGATTTTTAAATACAATTCCGCTTGAAAACCATTGCTGATACTCGTTCCTGTAAAATTCTTTACAATTGCTTTAGTCGGGTCACTGTCATAATCTGGGAAAATTTGATTTTGAAAATCTGTTCTATAAAAATCAGCACTAAAATATCCCGAAATATTTTTTCCTTCAAATTTTTGTGTCAAATTAAATCCAATATTCATGGCTCTTTCAGGATTTAGTTGTTCAGAAAAAACAATGTCTCTTGAACTAACCAACAAACCAATGTTTTCACTAAACAAATTTACGGTTCTCCACCCTGTACCGAAACTCGCTCTTAAAACAGTTTTCTTGGCAATATCATATTTAAGCAAAGTTCTGGGCGTTATGGTAAAACCAAATTGATTATGCTGATCTGCGCGAAGTCCGGCAATCCATGTCAATTTATTTTGTAAAAAACTCATGGTATTCTCAGCAAAAATACCTGGAATACTTTCAATTTTAGAATATTTACCGCCGTAACTTCTTTTTAAAGTTGTATCTGTAAAAGTCAATTGTTCTTGTAAATTCAAATACCGATAACTAAATCCAGTCTTCAATGTATGTTTTTTTGAATACTCTAAATCGTATTGAATATTTCCATACAAATTAGTTTGCCTGGCATCGTATTTAACAGTTCCAAAGTAAGACTTTTGATCTTGGTAAAATGAAGATAAAAATAAAGTAATTTTATGTTTGTCATTGACACGGTAAGCCGTTTTTGTCCAAATCTCAGGTTGATTAATTTGAACACTTTGTCCGTAAATAGTTGTGCTTCCCTTGTCTGTAGTAGAATTATAAAATGTTTGACCTCCGATTCGTTGCTCGTTCATAAAACGAATTCCAATTCGAGTGTTCCAACCCCAATCCTTATCGTTTCCGTATTTCCATTTATTAGAAACCATGTAACGGGTTAGTTGAGGAAGGTCTAAAAAGTTGTCCTTATCTCGGTCAATTTTATTTGCAGGCTGAACCGTATGAAAGGAACTTAAATTACTCCACTTATTTTTCTTAAAGGCATAATTTGCATTCAAATGCTTTTCAGCAAAGTTATTCATATAGAGATTCAAAAGTAACTTATCTGTTTTATCCGGCTCCTTGGTTTCGACATTGATTTGACCGCTAATGCTTTCAAATCCTTGTAAAACACTATTCGCCCCTTTTGAAACATAGATATTGTCAACGAGTGTTCCAGGTATTCCACTAATTCCATACGTATAACTCAAACCCTGAATCATCGGAAAACCATCAATCAAAACCTGATTATAAACTCCCGATAGACCTAAAATTCTCAATTCTTTTGAATTTGTAATCACATTTGTGGTTTGTGGTTGCACGGTGGTTTGAGTTTCAAAACATCCTGCCAAATCACAACATGCCGCTTTTTTCAATTCTGTTTGTGTAATAATTTCAGTTTTGATCGGAGAACTATTAGAGATAATTACCCCATCTCTTTGACCAATAATAACAACTTCTTTTTGAATTTTTGTTTCAGTCAATTTAAATTCAACAAATGTTTGATCTGTTATCAGGATGGTGTCTGAAGTATGGTCATCATAACTTGCAATTAATCTCCTATCAAGTATATCTTTACTTGAAATTTCAAACTCACCTTTATTTCCTGTTGAAACCCTTTCCGTAGTTCCTACCCAATAAACAAGAGCACCAATAAGTGCCTGCCTTTTTGTGTTGCTTACTTTTCCTAAAATGCTTTGTGAAAACAGCCCAAAATGAAAAAGTAAAACAACAACGAATACATAATATTTCATTGTCTCTAAGTTTTAAAAAGCAAAGCTCATTTATAAAAAATGAACCTTGCTCAAAGATTAATTTACTTTTTTACTTTATATGGCCTTTCGTCGGGATTCTCACAACTACCAGTATTTTCAATTACGCTAAAGATTTCCTTTTCAGAAATTATTTCAGGGCTAAAACTGACTTAAGTCCATGGCACAATTGATACCTTTTACTTTTATTACCACATTCTTAACTGTATCAGTTTGTTGTGGGCTATTTTGTGCAAATGCACTAGTTGATGAAGCTGTCAATACAACGAAAGACAGAACGATTAATTTAATAAAGTTCATTTTTTTGATTTTAAATTGTTAACAATACAGAAATTTGCTCGAGATATTCAAGCAAAAAGTAGTTGTTAAGCAATCTTAGGCGGTTGCCAAAAATCAGGTGTAAATTGGGAATTAAAACCAGAATAATGAGAAAAAAATTGTTTTTTGAAATTTGGATCCTGAATGTTTATTTCTTGAATCTCCTGAGCATTCAAAAACAATAAACAGCATCCACACGTTTGGAAAGGATTACACAATTTTCCACTACAATCGTTGTTTTCTTTTTTTGTGTCTGATGATTTATCACTTTCGGTATTTGAACTACAACTACCTTCACAACACATTACCTCACTAACATTGTTAACGGAAATCAAATCTATTCCTGGCTTGACAGCTAGGAATAAAATTGTTGTTGTCAATATTAGTGTTAAAAATCTCATTTATAAATGCAAAGATACGTGATTTATTTGAATGTCTAAAAAAAAACGCCACTCTTTCGAATGACGCTTCTTAAATCAAAAAAAGGAATTATTTCTTTTCTTCTGTATGACAAGATTTTTTTTCACTTGTTCCTGTTGTACCTGATGCACAACAAGATCCTTTTTTCGATTTTTTCTTTTTCTTCTTTTTGTCATCTTTTTTGACAAATTCCGTTTTAACATCATTTGAAGTTGCAAAAGCAGTTGATGACATTGAACCTACAAACATCAATAAAGATGCTACTACAAAAAATTTTTTCATACTGTTTTTTTTTAAATTGTTAATACTTGTTTAATTGATAAAAGGTTGGTTGTGTTAAGCTTCTAATTTCTTTTTTTGTCGTGTACTTATTTTTTCCTTCAAAGTATCAACTATGTAATAGACCATCGGTACTAAAAACACTGTCAATATCAAAGAAGAAAGTAAGCCACCAATAATAACCCATGCGAGACCATTTTTCCATTCGGCAGCCGTACCTGTTGCCATCGCAATCGGA
>CAZHLZ010000311.1:0-4421 GCA_964532475.1 uncultured Chitinophaga sp. | reverse complement strand
TGCTTTCTACTAAGGTAGTAGTATTTATAAGATGTTGCTACTGTGTTTATAAATTTATTGTACTTACATCATTAAATCAATACAGGGTGATTGAACTTACTTTTTTATAAAAACATAAACTAAAATTAAGAAGTTTTGTATTTTATGTAATTTAAAAATTCCCTCCCAAAAATTTAAATCCACACAAATTAATGCTAAAATGCATAAAAAGTGTATTTTTGCACTCAATTATTTTTTATGGATATTCAGGCGCTTTTTGAGACATTTAAAACAAAAAAAATCATCGTTTTGGGTGATGTGATGTTGGATGCATATATAATTGGGAATGTTACTAGAATTAGTCCTGAGGCTCCTGTGCCAATTGTGAATTTTGATAAATCAGAACAACGATTAGGCGGAGCAGCAAATGTTGCCCTAAATTTGAGCGCCTTAGAAGCCAAAGCTATTGTTTGTTCTGTGATTGGAAATGATCAAGATGGTGAAAATTTAATTAACTTATTGAAGGAAAATGCCATTTCTGCCGATGGAATTGTTCGCAGTCAAAACCGTAAAACTACTGTGAAAACGCGAGTTTTGGGGAATAATCAGCAGTTGTTACGCATTGATTCTGAGCAAACCAATGATATTTCAACAGAAGAGGAGCATGAATTACTTGAAAAAATTGAAAAATTAATTGAACAAGGAATTGATGCATTAATTTTTGAAGATTATAATAAAGGTACTTTAAGTGCGAATTTAATTGCTAAAGTCATTGAATTATGTGTGAAAAATAATATTCCAACCACAGTTGACCCAAAGAAAACGAACTTTTTTGCCTACAACGGTGTTACATTATTCAAACCGAATTTAAAAGAGTTGAAAGAAGGTTTAAACGTAAACTTTTCAATGATTGACAAAGCTGCATTTGAAAATGCTGTGGATGAATTAAGGTTAAAATTAAATCATAAAATTACCTTCATCACTTTGTCTGAACATGGTGTTTTTATAAAAAATGAAATAAGAAAAAAATTGGTTCCAGCGCATGTGAGAACAATTGCAGATGTGAGTGGGGCAGGAGATACCGTAATCAGTTTGGCAACCTTGTGTTTGTGTTCTGATTTGGAGATTGAAGACATTGCCGAAATATCCAACTTGGCTGGCGGTTTGGTTTGCGAGAAAACTGGTGTAGTAAGTATTGATAAAAATGAATTGTTGCAAGAATTGCAGTTCATCTATAAATAGATTTGAAACGAAAAATTAAAAAATAGCCCTGATTGTAGCGGCATCCTTTAAAAAAAAAACATGCTGGCTTCGAGAGCATATCGACAGGCTCAATGTAAAACCTCAGTCACCATTTTATTTTTTTTTAAAGATATAGCGAAAAGCAGGAAAAAGCTCCAAAAAAATGGAAGAAAGAAAAGTAGTAAAACCTTACGGAAACAGCGATAAATCTAAAAAGGAAGAAGTTGCAGAAATGTTCAACAATATTTCAGCGAAGTACGATTTTTTGAATCACTTTTTGTCTTTGGGAATCGATAAAATTTGGCGTAAAAAGGCAGTGAAAATGTTGCGTGAAATCAAACCAACTAAGATTTTGGACATCGCAACGGGTACTGGAGATTTTGCCATCGAATCCTTGTCTTTATCACCGAAAGAAGTAGTTGGACTGGATATTTCGGAAGGAATGTTGGAAAAAGGTCGTGAAAAAATGGTGAAACGAAAAATTGATCACATAATCTCTATGCGTTTGGGCGATTCAGAAAATATTCCTTACGAGGATAATTATTTTGATGCTTTAACGGTTGGTTTTGGTGTGAGAAATTTTGAAAATTTGGAAAAAGGTTTGGCTGAAATGTTACGCGTTGTGAGACCTGGAGGAAAATTATTGATTTTGGAGTTTTCGAAACCGAAAAAATTTCCTGTGAAACAATATTATGCTTTTCACTCTAAATACATCATTCCATTTTTTGGTAAACGAATTTCGAAAGATGAAAAGGCTTATGCTTATTTGCCAGAATCGGTTGCTGCATTTCCAGAAGGGGAAGCTATGGAAAATATCCTGAAGAGTTTAGGATATAAAAACGTAAATTCGACCTTAGTTTCAGGAGGAATTGCAACTATTTACGCTGGAACAAAATAGAAAACATTTTTTTGCGTTATCTCTTTATGAACTTAAAAATTTGTTTGTTTCTTTTCCTTGGATTATTTTGTGGTAATGCCTCCATTTTAGCACAAAAGCAAAAGCAGTGGAATTACAGAAAATTTGATGAAAAATTAATTCACTTTGGTTTCCTTTTGGGTGGAAATACGTCTGATTTTCAGTTAACTCCAACTGCAAATATGTACGAAAAATATGGACTGACCGCTTTGGAAACGGTTGCCATTCCCGGTGGACAAATTGGGGTAGTTACAACACTAAAATTAGGCACTCCGATTCTTCGCTTACGTGCAATTCCGTCCTTATCTTTTCAAGAACGGGCTTTGAAATACTACTATCCAAATGCTGACCCAAGCATCAAAATTGAGACTTTAAATGAAGAAAGGGTAAATTCAACCAATTTTGATATGCCCGTGATGCTTCAAATTCGAACCTTGCGTTATAATAATTTTGCATCTTACGTTTTGGGTGGAGTTCAATATTCGTATGATTTTCAATCTGCTGAAAATGCAAATCAAAATTTTACGGATCCCTTCGTGAAAATCAAGGCAAATGATTGGCAAGGTCAAGTTGGGATTGGAGTGGAATTTTTTGCTGTTTATTTCAAAATGGGACTTGAAATAAAATATTCACAAGGATGGAACAATACGATTATCAACGATTTCACGCCAGTATCTTATCCAATAGATCAACTACGAACCAAAGTTTGGTATTTTTCCTTGATTTTTGAGGGCTAATTTATTTTTTGCGTTTACTTAAAAGTAAAATTTCCATTTGCATCAAATTCCACTTTCAATTCAGGAATGTCTTGTTTTGTTAAGTTTTTAATTTGCTCTAAGGCTCCATTTAAGGGGTCAAAAATTGGTCCACCTTCACCAAGTTGTTTAGTTGAAATAACTTTTCCAGAAATAAATTCACCATTTCTTTTCAATTTCAAATCAAAAAGTGGGGCCATTCCGCTAATTCCTTTTAAGTTAAAACGTCCGTAGGTACAGAAATTACCCATGGAATAAGTGATAAATCTTCCCTTATAATGGTCGATTGCTCTTGTAACATGCGGACCATGCCCTAAAACTACATCTGCTCCAGCATCAATTACTTTTCGTGCAAATTCATACACATTCCCTCTATTTTCCTCGTAGAATATTTCAGTTTTTCGCGTAACGTGCGTTTTGCTTGATCCTTCTGCTCCTCCGTGAAATGAAACAATTACAATTTCGCACATTTCATTTAGTTTTTTAACAATTGCTTGGGCATTGGTGTAATCCGTAATTTGCAAGCATCCTGTATTCGGAGCAAAAGCAGTAAAACCATACTTAACTCCATTTTTTGTTAAGGTATCCCAAGGGCAAGTATCTAAACCTGCATAGGTAAATCCTTTTTCTTTCAGTACTCGTTGCGTATTGTCTCTGCCAGGTTTACCAAAATCTCCCATGTGATTGTTAGCCAATGATAAAATGTCAAAACCTGCATCTTTTAATTGATCTACAAAATATTCCGGCTGACGAAAAGCATAACAAATTGCAGGATTGGAGCATTTTTTTACATCACCACCATCATTTAAAACTGTTCCTTCTAAATTTCCAAAAGTGATGTCCGCATTGCGCAAATACTCAAACATAGGTTTTAACAAAAGGCTATCTTTGTGAGGTAAATAGCTTTCACTCGGGAAATTGGTTCCAAGCATCATATCCCCAACTGCGACAAGGTTTATCGTTGAATCATTTAGTTCTACAACTTTTTTGTTGGCTTTGGTTTTTATTTTTGATTTATCTTGATTTGGGTAAAACTTTGTAAAGGCAAAAAGTGCTGCTATTCCAACAACAGTAAATAGTAAGATGAATTTTGTTTTCATGTAATGAATCATTGGGTAATAAATGTAGTTACAAATCTAGTTACAAATCTAGTTACAAATTTAGTTAAAATAGTACTTGTATCTAAGTTGTTTTGGTTTTTTATTTGAATTATATTGACTAAATTTGCCACTTTCATTAATAAATCTCATGAAGTTACACGAAATTAGAAAACATTTTTTTGATTTTTTCGAAAGCAAAGGACACAAAATTGTACCATCAGCGCCAATGGTTGTGAAAAATGACCCAACATTGATGTTTACAAACGCGGGTATGAATCAGTTTAAGGACTATTTTTTAGGAAATGCCGTTGCCAAAGATAAACGTGTAGCCAATACGCAAAAATGTTTACGTGTTTCAGGTAAACACAACGATTTAGAAGAAGTTGGAGTTGATACCTATCACCATACCATGTTTGAAATGTTAGGAAA
>CAZHLZ010000310.1:3875-4429 GCA_964532475.1 uncultured Chitinophaga sp. | reverse complement strand
TTTTCAAATTGTTCTTTGACACTTTCGTACATGTCTTTTGGTTTTTTACTTACTGTTTCCATATTGATTTATTGATAATGTTCACAATTAAAAATGATTTGATTTTCCTCACGCAAAAAACAACTTTTTTGGAAGTCACATGAGGAACACAAACCAGTATATTCTTGGTTTATTTCTTTTCCTAATGATTTAATTATTTCATGATTTTTTACAGTTGTAGTATAATGTTCTTCACAATGATATACTGCCAATTCATTGCTATTCATTGCACAAGTTGGTATATAATCACAATTACTACAAATTCTAGTTGGAATGCTCATATCTTTTGTTTTCAACACCTATATTCAATAGCAGTGCCAAAAGCAAATAAAAATCAAGCCAAATCACATAACATATTTATTTTTAAATAGTTACAAGATAAAAAATATTATGCAAGTGTGATTTTTGTAAATTAATAAAGAAAAATTCGGGGAAAAATTACCCACTTGGGTAAAAAAGTATCAGTCGATTTTTAATTTTTGACGTAAGGTTTTTCGATCAATTCCTAAAATCTC
>CAZHLZ010000310.1:0-3865 GCA_964532475.1 uncultured Chitinophaga sp. | reverse complement strand
GTTTTGTTGTAATCCACAGACTTCAACACTTTATTGATGTGTCTTATTTCAACCTCGGCAAGTGTTTCATTACCTGATGAAATTGTTCTAGGAGATTTCATTTTCATATAAGTAGGAATGTCATCAATAGTGACAACATCATCAGACATAATAACCAATCTGTGCATGAAATTTTCCAATTCCCTTACATTTCCAGGCCACATATAATTATTCAAGATCGATTTTATGTTAGCATTGATTTTTAATGCCGTTTTATCATTTTCTTTGCTGAATTTTCGATTAAAATGATCTATTAAAATTTCAATATCTTCTTTGCGATCTCGTAAAGGAGGAATATTAATCGTTATCACATTAAGACGATAAAATAAATCTTCCCTAAAGGTTTTGTTCAAAATCATTTCTTGGATATCCGTATTACTGGCAGTGATGATTCTGACATCAATTTTATGTGATTTAGTGTCACCCAACATGGTGATTTCTTTTTCCTGAATAGCTCTAAGAAGTTTGGCTTGCACAATCAATGAAGCATTTGTTATTTCATCTAAAAAAAGTGTTCCACCATGAGCTGCTTGAAAAAAACCAGCCCTGTTTGAAACAGCACCGGTAAATGCACCTTTAACGTGACCAAACAATTCACTTTCTAATAATTGTTCAGGGATGGCGCCGCAATTTACAGGTACGAATGGAGAGGAAGAGAATTTACTGTTATAGTGTATTGCTCTAGCAACAAGTTCTTTTCCAGTTCCACTTTCACCATTTATTAGAATTGTAGCTTTGTTGTTTTTTGTCTTTTCAATTGTATCATACAACATTTGCATTGGATGTGATTTTCCAATAATACCATGAAAAAAGTTTCGGTCTGTATTCTCAGTTGTAATTTCAGGTGTTTTATTTGCTTGAGTGAAAACTTTTTCAATTGCTGATTTTAAGTCTTCAAAGGTAAAAGGTTTGGTTATGTAGTCAATTGCCCCCAATTTAATAACTTCAACAGCGTCTTCAATATTTGGATAACCTGTTATGACCAAAATTGGAATTTGAGGAAAATGTTGATACATGTACTTTATAAGCTGAATCCCTCCAATTTGAGGCATTTTCAAATCAGTAATTAACAAATCTATATCAGTTTTTTCTAAAATATCAATGGCGTCCATAACATTGCTTGTAGCAAAAGGATTTAGACCTAAATCATTCATGTTACGTCTTAAAAGTTCCAACATATCATGAGAATCTTCCACTAATAAAACTGATAATTTACTATTCATAACTACAAAGTTAAGGGTAATTGTATTAAAAACTCGGTACCTTCTCCTTTATTTGAGATAAAACTAATGTTGCCTTTGTGGCTTTTAATAATTCCATGAACCACAGATAATCCCAAACCTGTCCCTTGCTCTTCATTTTTTGTTGAGAAAAAAGGTTGAAAAATTTTATCTTTTATGTCATCCGGAATACCATGTCCATTATCTTTGATCGATACTTGAACAAACATATCTTTAACACTAGTAGAAATTGTCAATTCTCCATTATTTTCCATGGAATGAATTGCATTAAGTACCAAATTAAATAATACTTGGGTGAATTGCAAGGAATCTATTTTTAGTTTTGGTAATTCATTATCTAAGTTTAAGTTCAAATTAATTTCCTTCTTTAAAATTTGGTTGTCCAACAAACCAAGATTTTCCCTAATATGTTCATTCAAATCTATTAAATTAAAATGCTGAGGCATATCACAAGAGAAATACATTAATTTTTTTACTATTTCACGCGCATTTTTCGCAGAAATTATTATTTTTTGTAGATCTATTTTTTTTAATGGTTGCTTCTCTATTTTTTTTAGTAATTCTGCATAACCTAAAATATTTCCCAAGGGAGTGTTCAGTTCATGAGCTATTCCTGCAGTCAATTCTCCTAAAACATGTAATCTGTCGTTTTGCTTCATTTTTTCCGCTAACAACTTTTCTGTTTGTTTTTGTTCGAAACGCTCAATAAAATTAGAGGTTTCAATTCCAATTTTATTAAGTAAAGGAATTTCCTCTTCTAAAAAATAATTGGTAGAATTAGTGGAGTATGCAACCACAATAAATCCTCTAATTGTATTTTTAATTATTAAGTCAGAACTAATTTCCCTAACGTTTTCATTTGAAAAAATTTCACCAAAAATTTCACCATCTAAGTGAATATTCACTTTTAATTCCTCAGGGAATTGCCAGCCCATTGGAATTATATTTATTATTTGTTTTAATACAAACGAAAAGTCACTATCTAAGTTTTGACAAATTTTAGAGATCTCATAAAGACAATTTAATTCCTTAACGCGTTCATTTAATTTATGAACCAGTATTTCATTTTCCAAGGCCATATGAAAAGTTTTTTTCAAAGATAAGTTTAAATGTTAAAAATTTACATTAACTTGATCGAAACTTATCAGAAATCGCATTTTATTCCCATCCTCCTAAAGATTTGAATAACAGTACATGATTGCTTGTTTTTATATTATGAAGTTCAAGAAGTTCAAGTTGAGCTTTTAAATAATTCTCTTGTGAGGTAATAATTTCAAGATATGTTGCTCTTCCAGATGAAAATAAAAGTTTAGATGTTGAAATTGCTTTTTCCAATTCGTTTACTTGACTCGATTTCAAATTTATCATTTCTTTTAAAATATTTGCTTTTTGAGTAAACTCATAAACTTCTGTAAACGCTGTAACAATTGATTTTTCAAAATTAATATAGGCCTCTTGTTGTGATGACTTTGTCGACATGAGCTCTGCCTTCAAAGCTCTTCTGTTTAAAAGTGGTGATACAAGTCCTCCAGCAAGATTATATGCAATGGATGATGGTGCCTCTAACAATAAAGCAACCCTAAATGATTGTAAACCAATATTTGAATTTATTGTAAAGTTAGGGTAGAATGCAACTTTTGCCGCATGAAGGTCCGCTTTTTCTGCTTCTAATTCGTGAAATGCGGCTTTAATATCAGGACGATTTATAAGTAGGTCGGAAGGCACACCAATTGTAAAATTTTGACTAAAGATTTCTTCAATAGACAAATTACTTCGATCAATTTTTTCTGGAAATCTTCCCAAAAGTAAACTTAACAAATTTTCTTGTTCCAAAATTTGAACTAATTTTTCCTGATACATATTTTTTGCATCCAACATTTGAGAAGTCATTAATTGGATTGCTAGCTCTGTTTCTTTACCGCTCTCTTTTTGAATTTTAACCACTTCGAGAGCATTTTCTTGTAGAAGGATATTTTCTTCAATGATTGACAATTCTTGATCTAAAAATTGTAATTTGAAATACCCAACAGCTATATCACTTACCAGTTGGTTCATTATTAGAGTTCTACCTTGTTCGGAAGCCAAATATCTTGAAAACGCAGCTTTTTTCTTGCTTTTTAGCTTACCCCACAAATCGATTTCCCAACTAGAATTAACACCAATTAAATAATCTGGAATAGGATTAGGTATACGTTGCTTGTCATTTAAATTTGGTGAAAATTTAGTATCGTAATTTCCAACTCCATCAACTGTATAGTCTCCAAATCTTCGCACCCCTGCACCAAGATGGACACCTACTTCAGGCAAACGAATTCCCTTGGTAAACTGAACTCCTGCTCTTGCTTGCATTATGCGTTGATAAGCAATTTGTGCATCAAAGTTCAAAAGAACCGCCGAATCAATCAATTTTTGTAAAAGAGGATCTTTGAAAAATTCTTTTTTAGTTGGCAGTTTATGAACCTCCTTCAGTAAAATTGAATCTATTATAATTTTACTTGATTTCTGTTCATATTTTATTGGAATTATTAAGTCTTTTGTAATTGGATCCTTGACACTTTTACAAGCTTGTAAAGTCAATGCGATGA
>CAZHLZ010000309.1:371-4444 GCA_964532475.1 uncultured Chitinophaga sp. | reverse complement strand
AGGTAATGTATATGATATGAAAAAAACTGAATTCAAGGAAACAACGGAATCCTACTCCTATGACACCTTTGATTTTATCTGGAATTATCACAACAGTTACGACGAGGATGAAGGGAAAGCAAAAGTATCATTTACAAACATTTATATTAATGAATCATTAGTCAAATTCCGTTGCACCATTTTTGTTCTTGACACAAATGAACTACTTGAATATGAAGGATATATGGAATGATTTAATTAAAAAAAACACTAATATCAAATAAAAATTAAAACTAATAATTATGACGGCACAACGAATGGATAATATAATGTTTGAGAATGTAAGTTACAGACTTGCAGGTGAACCACTTGCACCTTATTTGAAGGAGAAAGGGATAGAGTTCAAATCTAGTTCAACTGACTGTTGGCGAGGTTATATAAGTTCTTGGGAAGTGAAAGATAATAAGTTATATCTTATATATTTAAGAGATTCTGCTTGGTTCACATTCGTAAATGGACAAATGGAATTAAGGAGAAAAAGTGACCTAAATTTGCAAACTCTATTCCCAGATCAAAAGGAAGTTTTTGCTTCATGGTTTACTGGTAGATTTAGAATCTGTGGTGGTGAGCCACTTCATTATGTACACATGGGGTATGAAACAGAATATGAATATGAAAAGTGGCTCCGCTTTGATAAGGGAATTTTTATTCAGAAGTCAATTGTTTGAGGGAGATTTTTTTGCTCATTTCGAGAGCTTCAATCAGCAAAATATATAAAACTGTTGAGTTTCTGCTAGGGTGGAAGAGGAAAGCTTGCTTCGAGTGCCTCAGCAACCATACTTCGGCAGGCTCAGCCACTATCCTTCTAGAGCCACACTAACCATTTACCTTAGGAAATCAAAATTTTTTATCAAAAAATAACTGAAAGTAAGAAACTATGAATAACATAATTTTTAATAGTGTAGCTAACACGCTAGAAGCTGTTAGCAGGATTACAAGGTTGACTTACAATCAAATAAATATTATTTTGTATTATTTTTTGATCCCTTTTTCTTGGTTTTTGATGCTTGATATAATTTTTGAATTTCACTATTTAAAAATGGCTTTTGTTATTTTTACGATAGGCTTTTTTGTTGGCTGTAGAGATTTTAGAACATATTCTGATTGGCTTTTCTATAGGTCTGTGGTTTTTCTCAATTACTTTAACAAATTTGGCAGTAGTTACTTAATTTCTTCGGTTTGGATTTGTGTTTCTATACCGATTGCGATTTACGTGTTACTTTTTTATTTAATTTTAAGCAACTAATCCTAAACAGAAAAAAATATTATTATTAAATCTTGCAAAAAATGAAATTTGACCCTATAACAAATGAATTATTCACCGACAAAGAACAATTTGTAAAACGTCTTTATTGTCCATTTAAGGTGGAATGGGCAGACATGGAAAAAACCAGCTTGAGAGCAAGGAATTGCGGTATTTGCAACCATGATATTATTGATACAGCTTTTTTGACTGACGAAGATTTACTTAAAACCGTTCAAACAAATAAAAACACTTGTTTTAAACTAAACCTAAATCAAAACAATTTAACACTAAAATAAAATGGAAATTTGGGAAAATGATGATATTAATGAAGAAATAATTCCTTCATTTCGAGTAATAAAAACAGCTAGGGACTTAGCAAGTATTAATGAGGCTGCTCGTTTAGGATTTAAACCGCTATTAAAAAAAGTGGAGCCATTGAAGGAAATTTATTCTAAATACAAAATTTATCAGAATAAAAATACTGGAAAAATTATTGTATTTGGAGACTTTAGACAAGAATTATTTACAGATTATAATCTAGAAGATTATGAGGTAATTATTGATTGGACCACTTATTATCCATATAAATTTAATTTACCTTATGCGGCTTACTTAATCCCCAAAGATATTGCAATTGGAGAAAAGGTTATGATTGAAGATGTAATTGAAGATTGTGTAGGGTCAAGATGGAATCAAGGGGATACGTATCGCTTAGAATCTGCGCTAGCCATCTGGAATGGAATTGATCTAGAAATTCAACACAATCCTCATGATGGCAGATATGATTTTGTAGGATGAAAATTACTACCTCAAATCTATCTGTTTTTTATTTCTAAAACATCTGCTAGGGCGAAAGCTTAGTAATTTCTCTACCTTTCCGATAACAAATGGTGAAATGAAGTTCATAGAAGTCAATTGTTTGAGGGAGATTTGAGAATGTATTTAACCGGAAGTTGTTTTGTTTAAACTTTCAGGTTTTTAGAAATATAATTTCTAAATAAAGTCTTTTAGATTTTATGGTTTTTCTTACTTTTGCATTTTAATCATTTTTCAAAATAAAATATCGTAGCTACATGCCAGAACAACAAAATATTGAATACAAACAAAGTTGGCATGAGGATTATCTCAAGTGGGTTTGTGGTTTTGCAAATGCTCAAGGTGGGATAATTTATCTTGGAAAACATGACAACGGAACCGTTCTTGGGCTTGATAGTCATAAAAGATTGATGGATGATTTACCCAATAAAATCAGAAATTACATGGGTATAACTTCGGAAGTTAATTTATTGGAAGAAGATGGAAAGTTCTATATCGAAATTATCACTCCAGCATATAATGTACCAATCTCACTAAGAGGGCGTTATTATTATAGAAGTGGAAGCACAAAACAAGAGTTAATTGGCACCTCATTAAATGAATTTCTTCTGAAAAAGTCAGGAAAAACTTGGGATGATGTGATTGAACCTCGAGCAACTTTTGATGATATCGATGAAAAAACTGTAAAATCATTCTTACAAGATGCTGAAATGGCAGGACGACTTCCAGAAAGCAAAGGTTTAACTATTCCTGAATTATTTCAAAATCTTCGATTAACTGAAAATGGACAATTAAAACGTGCAGCTTTAGTTTTATTTGGTAAAGATCCTGCAAAGTTTTTTTCTAATACTTTTGTTAAAATTGGAAGATTTGGAAATGTGGGCATGGCAGATTTAATGTTTCAGGAAGTAGAAGAAGGAAATTTGTTTCAGTTATTGAAAGGTGTTCTAAATCAACTAAATCATAAATTTCTAACTCGAAAAATAGAATTCAACGGAATGAATCGTTTAGAAATTAGTGAATATCCAATTGATGCTTTGCGAGAGGCAATTCTCAATGCGTTGGTACACCGCAATTACATGAGCTCAGCGCCAACATTAATTCGAGTGTTTGATGATAAAATTAGTTTTTGGAATTCTGGAACCTTGCCAATAGGAACAACATTGGATTCTTTAAAACGATTTCATTCTTCTAACCCCAGAAATGTACTAATTGCTGAAATTGTTGTTAAAAGTGGATATATTGATTCTTGGGGGCGTGGAACAATTCGCATCATTGAATCTTGCAAGGATGTTGGTCTTCCTGAACCTGAAATGAAAGAAGAAGATGGTGGCTTTATGGTCACTTTGTTTAAAGACACCTTTAATGAAGAGCAATTAAGAAAACTTGGATTAAATGATAGGCAAATAAATGCTGTAATTTACCTAAAAGCCAATGAGCTTATAACAAATAAAACATATCAAGAAATAAACAATATTGGAAAAACAATTGCAACATTAGAATTAAGTAAGCTTGTTGAATTAAATATTTTGGCTCAGCCACTGTCAAAAGGAAGAGGCTCAAAATATAGTTTAAAATAATTGGCCTGTAATTGGCCACTTTAAAAATATTAGATTAAATTTTTGATTTATATATCACTGTTTTAATCTTTTATAATCAATTACTTACCTTGGTGTTTCAAATGCAATCTAAAATAAATAATTGGCCAGTAATTGGCCTTTAAAAATAATTTTGCAGTATGAAATTACCAATAAATAATTAAACAATCTCATACCTTCACATAAACTCCAGTATCTTCTTTTTGTAGCAATTCACCAGTCCAAGATTTTAAAGTATTATCAATTGTACGTTCTTTAATACCAAGTTTTGTTCCAATTTCAATAGCTTCTTTTCGTTGGAATTTTTCAGGGAGTGAATCAAAGAATTTTTCTTTTTTGGGTTTGATTTTAATTCCGTGTTGTGCGGATTGGTT
>CAZHLZ010000309.1:0-361 GCA_964532475.1 uncultured Chitinophaga sp. | reverse complement strand
GGATTGGTTGGGTAAATTGTTGAACATCAAAATGCTGTGTTGCAAATAGACTTCTACCAAGGATAAGGCGGTTTGAAAATCGTCGTCTGAGCAATTAATAGTTTCGGATAAATCACCATTCTCAAATTTTCGAATGGCTGTTAGAATCATACAAAAACGATACAAAATTAATCCCATTCTTTTGACAACACTCAAAGCATCACCACCAACCAAGGAATCAATATCCTCCAAATGTATTGTAAAAGCTTGGTTTAATGTTTCCCATTGATTTTCTGTTAGGCAAATTTTTGTTGGGTACTTTTTCAAAAAGTGAACCATTTCTAATACCTGTGCACTCAAAACTTTAAAAAGTTCTGTTAGG
>CAZHLZ010000308.1:0-4451 GCA_964532475.1 uncultured Chitinophaga sp. | reverse complement strand
CTTTGGCACGGACGAACCAATGAAGAAATAAGAATATTTAAAGAAGGGCTTGAAAAACTCAAAGAACAAGGTCTAAATAAAATAATCGATTAGGTTTTTAAGTGAAAAGGAATATTATTTTTAAAATTGAGCATTGAAATATAAATTTATCAAATCCCAAGTCTATTGACCTGGGATTTGTTTTACCTAACTAAATTACCTGCGATTTCTCGATTTATTTTCTTCAAAGTTGCTGCTAAGTCCTGAAAATGTAATTCCTTTTCATTGATCCCTCTTAAAACTTGAACTGCTTTTTGAAATACTTCTGGGCGGTTTTCGTTTTTTTGTGCAGCTGCTTTGACTAAATTAATGGTTTCCTTTTTTCGGATAAAAGGAATTACAGAACCAATCAATTCTTGACGGAATTTATGACTTTGCCAAAGTGCAAAATATATCCAGTAGAGATTTTCTTTTTCCTCCTCTGAATTGCAGATGCAAACGAAACAATTTGGACAAGGCTCTAAAAGTGGCTTTCCACTGTTTAAACCCTTGTTTAAGACATAAAAACGAATTGCTGGATAAGTTGCATTCGGATTGTAAGATGTTAGTTTAAAATTGAACATAGGTATAGGTTTTAAAGATTACTATATTGGTTTGTTGCAAATTGATGAAGGCGGAGCATCATTGTTCTTTTATTTCCTTTTTCAAGGGTTTCCAATTCTTGCTGAATGAATTGAATTTCTTTAAGCAATTCGGCTTTTTTCATTCCTCCTAAAATGCTTTTGATTACTGCAGGATTTACTGAATTATACATATTATGGGCTTTAAAATTATGCTCTCTGTAATCGGCTTCGCCGCCATAATTAATTCCAAAAGAAAAAGAGAAAAAAAACGACTGAAAACAGCCGAAAAAAAAGAAAAAAAGAAAGCACATTTTCAGTGCTGGAATGAGTGAATGCAAGCTTTTTGACAATAAAAAATTTGCTGAAATAAATGATGAGGGAGCGAAAATTAAGTGCTAAAAAGAAGTATCAAAAGGGAAAGTTTGCAAAATTTTTATTGCAAAACCCGAAGGGCTTGACCTTGCAGAAACGAATGGAGGCACTAAATTTGCGACCATTTTTTTATTTTTATCTTCGCAGGAATTAGTTTTAAGGCAATAATCAAAAGAACCGCAACGTTTACAAAGGTTGCAATGTTTGCAGAAGATGTAAATTAATAAAAAGGGTAAAAGTGCCTACAGCCAGCGAGGGAAAATGGAGTGAAGAAATGGAGAGTAACGGAATTTCTGAACGGAATGAGCGTGCGAGACGATGCGAGTTGAGCGAAGGTGGAAGTGAAGAACAGTGACGATTTGAGGAACTGTGGGAACGACCTATGCTGAAAGCACAAAGGTTTGGCGGATTTTTTGATTTTCGAAGATGGAATTGAAAGCAAGTGTGTGATGAAATGAAATGTAGGAACGGAATGAAATGAAAGAACACTCTTGACTACGAAAATTGAAAGAAGAAGTGAGAATTGAAATTTGCTCTGCTTTTTTCAGCAGTGCAAAAAATGAACGGAAATCTATCAAAAAATGTGACAAACCTGAAGCCTGAGCGATTAGAGCGGCGAGCCTAACAATAAGCAACGGTGGACACCCAGTTAAAGACTGCGATAGCAACCTTGAAAAGGGTCTGGGTGGACAAAGTAGTTGCGACTGAGGAAACAAATGAGCCACGCAAGAAAAACAAGTGAACAGCCACAAAGAGAATTTTGAACGATTGGCTAAGGAACGCTAAGAACAAGGGCAAGGACTTTAGGACGATGCTTGTTTTACCCTTTCTTTTTATGTTTTTTCTTGCTGGGGCAAAGACTTGACGAAGACCTATTTACCCCCCTTATATAAAACCTGAAAATATTGAAAATTATTCTGGTTTAGGAATGATATCTTTGCTTTCATCATCAACTAATGGACTACAGTGCAAACCATTAATTATTTGTTGATAATGATTTTCAGAAATTTTACCTGAATATGAGATTGAATCAGAATTATATAAATTCTTAAACTCTTCAATTGTGAACGTTTGATACTCATTACAATTGACATATGTATCTTTTGAAAATGGATTATCAGAGTTTGCCACATCAGGACTTATCCATACTAATGTTTCCATTGGTAAACTTCTTGTCTCTACAAATCTTTTAACAGTATCAAAACGTGAAGTACAGCATGACATAATTAAAATATCATCATCAGTCCTTTTAATGCAAATGTAATAATGTGGGTCGACTGAATTTATTTTATTTGATGAAAAATAATAAATTTTTTTATCACTAATAGCAGATAAAAATGTCCCGACTGGTAACTTCATTATAATATAGAAAAAACCTTATTATTCTGTTCAAAAATAGATTTGGATATTTCAAGGTCATCTATTGAATCAACAAACAAGCCACTTTTCTCAGGGAAATTAATAAAAAAATCCGTTGGGTCAATTGGGAAACGTGAAGAAAGTTTTTTTGAAAGAGCTGATTCATGTTTTTTCCATTCTGGAAAAAAGTGAGATAAATCGGATAATGCAAAATGATCTAAATGGCCAAAAGAATTATATATCATTTCTAAAATGTCTACATCTGATTTAGATAAAACTTTATAATTACCTTCTATTAGTGCATGAAAATTATATTTATCAATTTCTGAAATGTACTCTGAAGCATAATCAGTTGCTATATCGTCAACAAAAATACTATTTTCGAGAACGTCACGGGTAGCAGAAGGAACTGGACCATTTGGCAAAGCATAATAATCATCACCTGTAATAAATCTGCCGAATTTTCTTAAATGCAGTCTGTCTGACAACCAAATCAATTTAATTGCTTTCATTTTATTAATAGTACCACCACTTTTAATAGCAAAATAATTTAATGCTTGAACTGCCTTTTTATAGTTAAATCCTCTCATTTTTGCAATTATTTTTGATTTTTAGTAAAATTAAAAGGTGGTAAAATCAACAAACCTAATCCTGCTTTTGCTGACAACCCTGTCAAGTGTTCTCTTAGATAAGGAAAAAGAATTGCTGCACCATTAACTCTACCGAATTGGTCTAAATCAATTTCACTTTCACCAAATTTTTCAAAAACCCCTACCATTTTAATTATTGACGACATTTCAGTTACATCATTATGAACTTGAGTATAATTTAAATTTAAAGTAACGGATACAACATTCTCGTTTATATTTAAATCAACATCTATTGAAAGGTTTTTTTGAGTATCAGGGTTATTAAATGTTACAATAATTTCTCTCTTGAAAATACTTTCAAGTAAAATAATATTATTGATTTTAAAACCAGATTCTAAATTGTTGTTTTCGGACATAATTTTTATTTAGGCTGCTAAAGCATAACTTGTGTTATCGGCAGTTAGTTGAACTGTTTGATTATTAAAGACCTGTATCGGTTGCACCCCTGTTGAAATTGGTGATTGAATTACTTGAAATTTATTAAAAGAACTTTGGTCAATACTATCAAACCAAAAATCGTTGATATTACTAATTACTAATCCATTTTCTAAAATATTAATTTTTACTGCAGAGTATTTTATAATACTATTATCTTCAGTAGAAATAGAAATAGTATCTTTATATTCTTTACCAACTAATTGAAAATCGACTTTACTCAAAGCTATTAATGAATCATCAGAAATAAAACCAATATTTTCAGCGGGAAATAAAGTAATAAATCTTGTATGAAAATCATTCTCCCACTTGATATATTGTTCGTCTAAATGATAAATTGAATTAGGTAATACTTCTATAAAATGAGCATTTGTAATTTCATCAAATTCATAGCTTATTTTAGTACGAGGAAATAAAGTAATGAACAAATCTAGTTCATTTTTAATGTATTCAAAAGATTCCATAATTAACATTCTTTTAGTATTTTGAGTATATCCTTTGAAAGAGCTATTGAATTATCACTTGGACCGCGTGTGATTTCAATGTCTTTATAATCTGAATCTGTCCTAAGTCTTTTAAGGGATACAATTGAATTATTAAACGCTCTACCGTTTGCTAGTGACTTACTATCCAAATATATTTTTATTTGATTAATTAAGACTTCGTGTGAACGATCTTTATTATTCTTTAAAGTTATAAGTTCAGCCTCAGTTTTATTTAATTTTTTTAACCAAATATGAAGCATGTATTGAAAGCAACTATAATATGCACAATGTGGAACTGATGGGTATGAACCAGTATCATGTAATGATTTCGCCGAATCATAATTTATTTCAGATTTATTTTTTAAATTACAAACTGCCATTTATAAAAGGGTGCAAAAGTATTGTAAAAAAATAACATAGACAAATAAACGTACAAAATATTTGTCAAATATATCATTATTTTTCAACAATAACTAATATATAGAAAAAAATATCAGGGCAAACTCACACTTTTCTTTAAATTGATTTCAACAATCAATACTTAATAA
>CAZHLZ010000307.1:0-4454 GCA_964532475.1 uncultured Chitinophaga sp. | reverse complement strand
GAAAAATGAGTCCTTATAATTTTGTGCCATCATTAAAGATAAAAAAAGTATCATGGAAAATCTAAAAATTGGTAACAAAATAATGGAAGCCAGAAAAAAAATGAATTTATCACAAGCTCAATTGGCTCAAAATCTATTCATCAGCCCACAAGCTGTTGGCAAATGGGAACGGGGTGAATCATTTCCCGACATACTAACATTTAATCGTTTAGCAAAAATTTTAGCGGTAGATCTAAATTATTTTTCCGAAGACTTTGAATCACTTGTTGATATGCCTGAGGCTAAAGAAATTCATAAAAAACCAACTGAAACTGGTTCTAAAAAAAGTAAATTACTCTGGAACATGTCTCGCGGAAATTGGCAAGATGCTGATTTTTCTGGACTAAAAAATCTTCAAGAAAAATTTAGTTCTTCTAATATGAAAAATTGTAAGTTTTCAGCATCGGATTTATCTGGTTTGATTTTAAGCGGAAACAATGTTGAAGGCTGTGATTTCTCTGAATCAAACTTCTCTCAAAGTCAAATTCAAAATTCCAATTTTGTAAAAAATAATTTCAGTAATTGTTCACTGATGGAAACATCTTTTTCTGGAAGTTTTATTGGTTCTTCTGACTTGTCCAATGCAGACCTTTCAAATACAAATTTTGAAAATGGTGGATTTGAAAAAAACATGTTAACAAAATCTATTTTACGAAGCACTTCTTTTAAATCAATGTACTTGGCGCATTTAATTTTTGAAGGAATAATTGAGGATGCTTACTTCGAAAATTGTGCCTTCAAAAATATTCACTTTCAAAATCTTATAATAAAAAATACTTTTTTTAAATGCCGAAATTTAAAAGGACTAAAGTTTACAAATTGTCAAGCAGATCGATTAAGCTTTGAGTTTTTAAAAAACGGCAAAGCAAATTTGAGTGGCTTGAGTATAATAGAAGAATGAATAATCAAGTAAGGTTTTACTATTTATTTTTCAAATCCAAACCATAATCTTTGCCCTTTTTGATTGCTGGCAAACCATCAATTAACCATATTGGCGGAGCTTTGTCCAACAAGTAATAGTCAAAAAACTGTCGCATACGAATGGATAAATCAAAACGATTTGCATTTTTCATTAAATTATGATCATCGCCATTGTAATTCAACATCCAAACTTCCTTGTCCAAACGTTTTAATCCTGTGAATAATTCGATTCCTTGGTACCATGGAACTGCTCCGTCTGCGTCATTATGCATAATTAGTAAAGGAGTTTTTACCTTTGGCAAGTGAAATAAGGGTGAATTTTCCACATATAATTCAGGTGCTTCCCAAATGGTTTTTCCAATTCTACTTTGCGTTTTTTCATATTGAAACTGTCTGTTTAATCCTGATCCCCAGCGAATTCCACCATAAGCAGAAAACATATTTCCCACAGGAGCTCCAGCCATGGCTGCCTTGAAACGTGTTGTCATCGTAATTAATTGTGCCGTTTGGTAACCTCCCCAACTTTGACCTTGTAAGCCCATTCTCGTAGAATCAATATACTTAAAATTTCGAAGAAGATAATCGGTTCCACTCATGATGCAATCGTATGCTCCTCGTGCTGGATATCCCGCTTTGTAACGAATGTCTGGAATAAAAACTACATATCCTGCAGAAGCATATTCCGTTGGGTAAATAATGGATGCCGTTGGTTTTGGAGCATAATGATTGTGTAATTCATCGCTATACATTTCATAATAATAAACCAAGAGGGGATATTTTTTTGTCGAGTCAAAATCTTCTGGTTTGTACAACAATCCTTCCAAAGGAATTCCTTCATAACTTTTCCAAGAAACCAAATCTACGCTTGCCCAATTGTATTCGCTTTGCTGCGGATTGGTATTGGAAATTTGTTTTATTTCACTTTTTGTATGAAAACTCGTAATGTACGACTCAGCATAATCTTTTAATGAATATTTTTGAAAATGAATCAAATCAGCTTTTTTCGCTTTGGCAAATCCAGAATACGCGTGATTTGAACGATTAATTTCAAATAAATCGATGTGATTTTCATCCTGAATAAGTCTATAAAAAGCTTCGGATTTATCTTTTTCAAAAAATGCTCTTACATACACATTTTCATAATCTACGTACACACTATCTGAATTCCAAAAAGAAATTGAATGACGTATTTTTTCTTTTTCAGCGTCGTCACCAAAAAATGGCGTTAATTTTTTATCGGCAATAGAATAGTTATAAATGGCATATTTAGATTGAATTAGGAGCTCATTTTCCCCTCTAAACCATTCAACTCCACCAATTGGACCAGCAATTATGGGCATTCCATTTACGTCCTCCAACCAAGTTGTTTTTGTTCCACAGGTGATGCAAGAAATTTCCTCATTTTCTAAGTTTTTGAGGTATTGCTCATTGTCTTTTTCATTGTAATATACCAAGTATTTCCCAGAAGGAGAAAGTGTTGCACCATAAGCATCTCCCTTTAAAATAAATTTTTTCTCTCCCGTGGAAATAGTTACCAGATAAACATCTCTCTTGTTAGGATACTCCCAATTATAGCGGCTTTCATAAGGTTTTTGATTGTATCCTAAAACATAAGCTACTTTCTTTGATAAATTCGAGCGAATTTCTATACTATCGTTTTCAAGAACAATGAATTGAGTAGAATTTAAGTCGTAGTAGCCTATCCAAGTTTCCTTTTCATCTCGCGCTAATTCAACCAATTGTTGTGCTTGTAAACGATCATCTTTCCAATGCCATAGATCTAATTTTGCTTTTTCTGATTCAAGTAAACTGTCTTTAGCTTCGGTTTTTGGCATATCTGCAATACCGAAAAACACTTTAGTTCCGTCTTCTGAAAAGTAGGGCGTAAAGTGTTTACTAACTGATTTTGATAGTGCATATTCTCCTAAAACCGTAGAAACCAAAATTGATTTTTTATCTGAAATTAAATCAAACAACTCCAATTGGTATATTTTTGCGTCGGCAACTGTGTCTTGCGAACTCAGGAAAATTATCTTGTTTCCCGTTTTATCAAAATTGATTCCTTCAATGGAAATATATTTGCTGTTTAAGGAATAATTTTTTTCAGAGCTTTGATCGAAATCATAAACTGAAATTCGAGAACTATCCATTTTATTTTTTTGATGAGAAACGCAAGCTACTTTTTTTCCATCCTCGGAAAGTAAATACGATGTGATATTTTTAAATTCTGACTTATTTTTTCCATTTGTATCAAAAACACTTAAAAGTTTACCTTCTGATTCAAATTCTTCAGGAGTATTTTTCTTTTTGCGTTTTTTCTTTTTCTTTTTATCCTTATTTTTATCTGGCGACAGATTGTTTTCGTGAGACAAAAAAGCAAAAGTTGAACCTTCTTTTGAAACAACAAATTCCTTCATTTTCGGAATTTTGACTAAGGAATCATTTTCCAAGTAATAAATTCCCAGACTGTCTTTTGGCCATTTGTCTTTTTTTACTTTGTTTAACTCACAATTTCGCAAGGTATCAAATCCAGGTGAAATTTTGAACAATAAAACTTTAGAATCAGCAGTAAAACGAGGCATGGAAGCCCTGAAAATAGAATCTTTTTTTCCAGTTTTGTTATTTACTAAATATACAAAACCATCTCCACGTAAAGGTTTTATCAAGTATGAGCTAAAATTTCCATTGTTCGAAAGTTGTACATCGGATTTCGATTTCCAAAAATTATAGGCAGTGTGATCAATAATTTTTTTCTGACCAAAAGAAATAGTACTGAATAACAAAATGTTAAGGCAGATTATTAAATTTACGTGGAGATTTTTCATATCAAATTTATTGGTATAAAAAAAGGTGGCGAACCACCTAGTTTTTTGTTTTAAAAGTTTCTGTTTGTATTATGCAATGTTTGTAAATACTTGTTGCACATCATCATCGTCTTCAATTTTATCTAATAATTTTTCAATTTCAGCCATTTGCTCTTCTGAAAGTTCAATTGGTGAAGTCGGAAAACGTTGTAAACTCGATTTGCTAACTTCCAAGTTTAACTCTTCAATTGCTTGAGCTAAAGTACCAAAAGAAGTGTATTCGCCGTAAACAACAATTTTGTCCTCTTCAATTTCTATTTCGTCGCAACCAGCGTCAATTAAATTCAATTCTAGTTCTTCCGGGTCTAATTCAGGTGTTTTTGCTATTTCAAACACAGATTTTCTGCTAAACATAAATTCCAATTGTCCATTTGGAACAACTTCACCGCCAGCTTTTTTAAAGTACGATTTAATATTTGCTACGGTTCTCGTTGAATTATCCGTTGCAGATTCTACAAAAACTAAAACACCATAAGGAGCTTTTCCTTCGTAATTCACCTCAGCAAAACTTGCTAAATCTTTTTGTGAAGCACGTTTAATCGCATTTTCAATATTGTCTTTAGGCATATTTTCAGCCTTTGCATTTTGGATTGCTGTACGTAATTTTGCGTTCATTGCAGGGTCATCTCC
>CAZHLZ010000306.1:0-4483 GCA_964532475.1 uncultured Chitinophaga sp. | reverse complement strand
TTTAAATGACAACAAAAAACTACAAACCACTAAAAATTGTAAGTGCATCTGCCGGAAGTGGTAAAACCTTTAATTTGGTACTTACCTATTTGAAACTGATTCTCAAAGACGAGGAAAATGCATCCAATTTTTCTTCCATTATCGCGATGACCTTTACCAATAAAGCTGCATCAGAGATGAAAAGTAGAATCATTGATGCACTAAATATTCTTGCAAACACAAATTTTGATAATTCTAAAGAAAAAAACTACTTGGAATTCATTTCAAAAGAACTTGCATTAGAAGAAAAACACATCCAATCTCGCTCCAAAAGAGTCTTGAAACAGATATTACATCAATATGAAAATTTTAATGTTTTAACGATAGATAAGTTTAATTTGCGCTTAATTCGTTCATTTTCAAGAGATTTAAACATCAATAATGATTTTCAAACTACCACAAACGAAAAAGATGTATTAAGTCAGATTGTGGACCAATTATTTTCTGAAATCAATCAAGAAAATTACGAAAAACTAACCCAAATTGCCCTCAAATATGCCAAAGAAAACATGGAAGAGGAGATCAAATGGGATTTCAAGAATAACCTAAAAAAGTTAGCAGAAATTTTACTTAAAGAGCAAAATATGACTGCGATTGAGGAAATTTTGGAACAAGATTTTTCGATTGAAAATTACGAATTTATTAAAAAAAGAATTCGGGTTATCAAGCAAGAATTAGAAGAGGAAGCACAAAAATTGCACGCTTATTATTCGAGCTTAGATTCTAAAGATTTTCCTGGAGCGTCAAATAGCGACAAGGCTTTTGCGAAATTAATCGCTGATATTTTTCAGTCGGATAACGACTATTTTTTCTCCGAGGCAGTGGAAGGTCATTTGCGAGGAACCACCGAATCAAAAAAGGTTTATCCAGAAGAATTGAAGCAAAAAGCACAGGAATTCATGGAATTGTATGCCTCAAAAACGAAAATTTACTTTGAATTGAGTGCTTACAAATCCAACTTTTTTAATGTTGCCATCCTTCAATTGATTGCAAAAGAATTGAATAATTTCAAAAAATCAGACAATGTGGTTTTGATTTCTGAATTCAACAAATTAATTTCAGATTTACTAAAAAACGAGGAAGCGCCTTACATTTACGAACGTATTGGAAACCGCTACAAACATTTTTTATTGGATGAATTTCAAGATACATCTTTGCTGCAATGGACAAATTTAATTCCCTTGGTGCATGAATCTTTAGGAAATCTGAATCAAAATTTAATTGTTGGCGATCCAAAACAATCGATTTATCGCTTTAAAAATGGTTTAGCAGAACAATTCGTCACTCTTCCAAAACTTTATAATCCTGGAAATGATGCCAATACAAGTTTAAAGTCTGCATATTTTGAAGAAATGGGTGAAAAAAATTCCTTGAAACAGAATTACCGTTCAAAAGTAGAGATCGTTGCCTTCAACAACCTGTTTTTTCAGCAATTCAAGAATTTTGAAGAGGAAATTATGGGTGATTTTTACCAAGATATTTTCCAAGAAGCTAAAGGAGAAAGTGGTGCTTACGTCTATTTAGAAAGTTTTAAAAAAGAAAAAGATAGCGAAAAAGAAGACGAACATGAAACGCATGAATTAGATTTCTTGATCGATTGGATTGAGGATTGCAAAAAAGACAATTACGACAATGGTGACATTTGTATTTTGGGATATAAAAGTCAAGAATGTAATGCTTGGGCGAATTTTTTAAGCAAGCACGATTACAAGGTTGTCTCCACAGATAGTTTGCTTTTAGGCGCAGATCCTTCAGTGAAATTAATTTTATCTTACATCAAATGGAGAATTAATCCGATTGGAGAATTGGAAGCGAAACAATTTTCAGAAATGTATTTTAATCTCAAAACTGAAAACACAATTTCCACTATTCAAAAATACTGGAAAACAAATGAATACGAGAACCGAAAATATGAATATTTCGATACAAAATCATTTATTATGGATGAATTTGAATCAGAAGAAAAATTCTTTTTCCATTATGAAAATTTGTATCAATTATTGCAAAAACTCTATTTGTTGCTTGATTTTAAAGAGCTTAACAATCCGTATTTACACCAATTTTCTGATTATGTTTTTAATTTTGATTTGAATTTTGGTCCTGATTTGAGTTTGTTTTTAGAGAATTTCAAAAATGAGGGTCACAAAATCCCTGTTCAAATCCCTGAAAACAAGGAAGCCATTAAAATTATGACTGGGCACAAATCCAAAGGTTTGGAATTTCCAGTTGTATTAATTCCAAGTTTGGATTGGAAAATTTTGATGCAAGGAAGTAATTATTTGATTAAATCCAATGAATATTACCTCTATTCCGGAATCAAAGAAAAGAGCAAAATTGATGCGATTAGCGCCTTTTACAAAAAGGAATTTGCACAAGCTTACTTGGATAAAATTAATTTGAATTATGTGATTTTTACCCGAGCAAAAGACCGCATGTATATTCGGAATGTAGCACCAAATCGAGAGGACAAAAACAGTTATTCTAAACGCTTGGAGCTTATTATTTCTTCGCTAGAAAATAGCAAGGAGAAAGATGGGAAAACCATTTTTGAAATGGGAAGTAAAACGCAAAAAACTGCTGAATCAGAAAGTTTGACAACTTCTGAATTTAATCCAAAATACATTGCCGATAATTTATGGTTTCCCGATATTTCGCTACAAAACAAAGAGTTGATTGAGGACAATGCCTTATCAGAAAACAAACGATTCGGGAATCAATTGCATGAATTATTAGCATTGGTTAATAGGCAGGAAGAAATCGATGATAAACTCCAAGAATTAATTTTGAAGGGAAAAATTGAATTAGATTTAAAAACAAAATTGAAGCAAAAAATAACAGAAATCCTTGACTACGAAGCGTATAGACAATTGTTTTCAGGAGCAAAATCTATTCTTCGTGAACAAAACATTGTAGTTAACGAAACGGAAATCAAACGTCCTGATTTAATAATTTCAAACGAAAATGAAACCTTTGTTGTGGATTACAAAACAGGCGTTGAACGTCAAAAACACTTCAAGCAAGTAAAAGAATATTGTTCGGTACTTGAATCCATGAATTTCCCAAAGGTGAAAGCATTTGTATTTTACACCAGCGAACTGAAATTGGTGGAAGTAGCTTGAAAATAATTACTTTTGCAAAAACAAACGCCGTGATGATTCAAGAAAACATTGATTTAAAACCCTACAATACATTTGGAATTAGTGCAAAAACGAAAAAATTTGCTCAATTTTCTTCACTTGAAGAGCTTAAAACTATTTTGGCTGAAAAACAAGATGAAGAGCTTCTAATTTTGGGCGGAGGAAGCAACATTCTTTTGACACAAGATTTCGGAGGTTTGGTTTTAAGAAATGAATTGAAAGGCATGGAACTTGTTTCAGAAAATAATGAGTTTGTTGTAATAAAATGTGCTGCAGGTGAAATCTGGCACCAATTTGTCTTGTATTGTGTGGCAAATAATTATGGTGGTGTTGAAAATCTATCTTTAATTCCAGGAAGCGTTGGTGCAAGTCCGATGCAAAATATTGGTGCTTATGGCGTTGAAATAAAAGACGTTTTTGAAAAATTAGAAGCATTTCACATTGAAACTGGTGAAATTCATACTTTCAGCAAAGAAATGTGTCAATTTGGATACCGAGAAAGTATTTTCAAAAAAGAAAAAAAAGGACAATACATCATTACACAAGTGTTTTTCAAATTAACAAAAAATCCACAGATTAATTCGTCGTACGGAGCAATTGAGGACGTTTTAGCAGCTAAAGGCATCACTAACCCAAGCATCAAAGAAATCAGCGATGCAGTAATTGAGATCCGAAGCAGCAAGTTACCCGATCCAAAACTCATTGGAAATGCAGGAAGTTTTTTCAAAAATCCAGTTGTAAGTTTAGATACGTACAACAAAATCAAGTCAAGTTATGCTACTGCACCTTCCTACCCTATTGATGCGAACACAGTAAAAATTCCAGCTGGTTGGTTGATTGAAAATGCAGGTTGGAAAGGGAAAACCTTCGAAAATTATGGGGTACATAAAAATCAAGCTTTGGTGTTGGTCAATTATGGAGGCGCAAGCGGAAAAGAAATTTGGGATCTTTCCACAGCTATTAAAGAAGATGTTCTAGCAAAATTTAGTGTTGATTTGGAGAGAGAAGTCAATGTGATTTGAAATTAGCCACGGATTTCACTAATTACACGAATTTTTCATTCGTCACTAAAGGATGGTTTAAAAAAACCTCGTTCTTTCAGAAATTAGTGAAGATTTGTGCAATTAGTGGCTAAAAAACTTAGTGGATTTTTCCTCCCGAATTTTTTTGATTTCAAATAGAATTAAAGCTCCCTTTTTCCGTGCCTAGTTCCCAAAGAATGCCAGTTTAACTAAAGCACAAACACACTCACTTTATCCCGAAAAATTCATAAAAAAGTATAAATAATTGGGCTAAAATGCTTACCT
>CAZHLZ010000305.1:0-4497 GCA_964532475.1 uncultured Chitinophaga sp. | reverse complement strand
GTAAAAAAAAAACATAAAATGAAAACAATAGCAACAATCATTTGCTCTTTAATAGTGAGTTTATATTTTTCGCAATCTAATTTTCCAACATCTTGGCTTGGGACCTATCAAGGAGACATGTACATGGAATACTTGGATGGAATTAAAGATACGATTCCAACAACATTTGAATTAGTAGAAACAAAAACCCCAAATCGGTGGAATTACCGCATGACTTACGATAGCAAAAAATGGGGCAAAATGGTGAAAGATTATGAGATTTTTTGGCATGACTCCTTGAAAAGTCCTAATTTATTTTTATTAGATGAAAAGGATGGAATTTTGATACAAGAAATATTTATGAATCAGCGTTTTTACAGCCATTTTGAGGTGGAAGGTAATCATTTCATAACGCTTTTAGAACAAAAAGGTGAAGATTTATATTTTGAAATTCGCTGCGCAGATCCTAAAAAAGGCTTAGTTTCAAGTTCTCGAAAAGATGAAGATGGAAATACTTATGAAGTGAGTAATTATTTTCTATATACTGTCCAATATGCGACTTTTAGGATGAAAAAGTAATCACATTTTAATTACCTTCCCATCTTCCATTTCAATAATTCTGTCCGTGTTTTCCGCAAATTCCTGATCATGAGTTACAATCAGAAGCGTTTGGTCAAATGAATGAGCAAGCTCCTTAAAAATATCAAAAACGAGCATGGCATTTTTTTTATCTAAATTTCCAGTTGGCTCATCTCCCATGATAATTAAGGGGTCATTAATTAATGCGCGTGCAATCGCAACACGTTGTTTTTGTCCTCCTGAAAGTTGATTTGGTTTTTTTAATGCTTCGTTTTCAATACCTAAAATTCTTAATTTTTCATAAGCCTTATGCTCAATTTCTTTTTCCGAAAATTTATTCAATTTTAAACCAGGAAGCATCACATTTCTCAAAACCGAAAACTCATTCAAAAGGTAATGAAATTGAAAAACAAAACCAATTTTTTCATTCCGAACAAAGGCCAATTCACCTTCTTTTTTGTTTTTCATGCTGATTCCATCAATAAACAAATCACCCGAATAATCGGTATCCATCGTTGATAAAATATACAACAAAGTAGATTTTCCACAACCAGATTTTCCAATCACAGATACAAATTCCCCTTTTCGGATTTGGAAATTAACATCCTTCAGCACTTGAATTGTCATTGGATCATGAAATTCTTTGCAAATATTTTTAGCCTCTAAAACAATATCTTTCATCATTTTCCACGAATAATTACAACAGGATCAATTTTACTTGCTTTCTTCGCAGGAAAAAATCCAGCAAGATAGGTGGTAATAATGGAGAATACTGCTCCAATTACATAAAACTTAAGGTTATAATTTACTGGAAAGGTTTTAATTGTGGGCAAGGCAGGTGTATCAAATGGAATTTGGTCTATGAGTGAAGAAAGACCAAAGCCGAAGAGTAAACCGAATATTCCGCCAAATAATCCAATGGAAACTGCAATTGTAATAAAAATGTGCTTTACATCTTTGCCTGAAAAACCTGTTGCTTTTAGAATGGCGATGGAATCCATTTTTTCAAAAATCATCATGTTTAAAATGTTGTATATTCCAAAACCTGCAACGATTAATAAGGTAATTCCAACGGCATAGGAAATTAATGTACGAATAGAACTTCCCGTTTCAAATTGAGAATTTGCAGTTTGAATATCTTCTGCATCCACTTCAAACATCTTTGAAAATTCTTTTGCCATGGCGGGAGCCAAAGTCATATCATTTAATTTTATTTGTAAATCAGTAATGTACGAATTGGATTTTCCTAATAATTTCTGAGCTGTTTTTATAGAAGAATAACTTTGAACTTTGTCTAATTCTTGAAGTCCTGATTGAAAAAAACCAACTACTTTTAGCTGCACACGTTCGCCTTGAGAAGTCGTAACCTGCACCACGTCACCAATTTCTGCTAACATTTTTTCTGCCAATCCTTTTCCAAGAATAATGCTATTTGGAATATTCTGTAAATCGATGTAATTTCCTTTTACAACGTATTCATTGAACTTAAACAAACGATTTTCTTCTACTGGGTCAACACCATTAATAACGCCAGTAAGATCGGTGGCACCGACATTGTAAAAAACTTGCGCTACAATCTTAGGTGCAAAACCTAAAACACGTTTATCATTCTTTAAATACGTTTTAATAGCATTGTAATTTCTTAATTCCGTTTTACGTTTATTGGGTTTGATTGATTTTATAAAATTGTAAGAATCTTTGTAATCTTTGTCTAAATTAATTGCTTGAAATTCAGTTGGTTTTACTTCAACATACAACTTTACGTGCGGAGTACGGTTTAAAATCAATCCATCTAATAAATCATTAAGTCCGTTCATAAAACCAAGCAAGGTAATAAACATCGTAATACTGAAAGTTACACCAATCGCAGCAACCAAGGTTTGTTTCCAACGTGCTAGCAATAATGATTTTGCGATACTTGAAATCAGACTTAATTTCATTCTGTTGGTAGTATTATTTGCTCGTTTTCTTTTAATCCACTCAAAATCTCCACGTTTTCAAAATCCATCAAACCTGTTTTCACTTTGTGTTTTGATCCGTCGCTTTTTAAAACGAAAGAATCGTCAATCAAATATTTTCTTGGAATTAATAAACTTTTCTTCTTTTCAATTAAAATCACATTCGCTTCTAGTGATAAATTCGGATATAAAACGGGAGGTAAATCCTTAAATATTGCTTCTACCGTAAAGGTTTTAGAGCGTTCATTCAAAATTGGATTAATCTTACTTATTTGTGCTTCAAAAGTTTGATTTTTATAACTGTCCATGGAAAGAATGATGCGTTGCCCTTTTTTAATGCGAACAATGTCAATTTCATCTACCTGCAATTCAATGTAAAAACTTTTGGCATTTCCAATCACGGCAATCGGAGTTTGAGGACTCACCATTTCTCCCTTTTCCTTCAAAATACTGTAAACTTTACCAGGAATTTCACTTTTTACTAAAAAATCATTTTCTAGTTTTTGAGAAATTTTTAAATTTTGTTTTGCTTGTTGATCAGAAAAATTCAGCTGTTTCTTCAAATCTAAATACTTCAATTTGGCAGAATTATAATTGGTTTTTGAATTCTGATAAAGCAATTCACTTTGTTCCAACTGAAACTTTGAAACTGCTTTTTTCTCAAATAGTGACTTTTGGCGTTCGTAGTTCAAAGAATCATTGATCAATTTAGTTTTAGCAAATTCAATGTTCAACTTGAAATCATTCAATTTCCCCGAATTGGATGAATAATCGTTAAAATTAGCTGTCAATTGAGCATTTTCACGTGCTAATTTAGAAGACTCATTAAAAATTGAAACCAAGACTTGTTGATTTTTCACCTCATCGCCTTCGGAAATGAAAATTCCTTCAATAATTCCAGAAACATTTGAAAAAACTTGGTACTGATCGCTACTTTTCACGATTCCAGAAGCATAAACGGATTCTGTAATATTTCCTTTTTGAACTTTTGTTGTTTCTACTTCCTTGGAACAAGAAAATAACAAGATCGAAATTGAAAGTATTTTAATTATTTTAATCATAGTGTAAAATTAGGTTATTAATTGCTGATAAACTATGATAAAAATCAGTTATCAGATTATTACTTTTTCAAATAATTCTTCGTTGTTAGAAATAAAATCAAGTGTTTCAAGTATTTCATCCAATTCGAAGGAAGTAACCAATTTTGTTCTATATTCCTTAAAATGAGCATAACCTCTAAAATAATTCGAATAATGACGTTTCATTTCAGCGATTCCCAATTGTTGTCCTTTCCACTGAATACTCATCAATAAATGTTCTCTTGCCGCCTCAACTCGGTCTTTTAGATCAGGACTAGGCAATTTTTCTCCTGTTTTGAAAAAATGTTTTACCTCATTAAAAAACCAAGGATTTCCAATGGTTGCACGACCAATCATTATTCCATCAACTCCGTATCGATTTTTGTAGTCCAATGCTTTTTCAGGAGTATCGATGTCTCCATTGCCAAAAACTGGAATTTTCATGCGCGAATTATTTTTCACCTCGCCAATTAATGTCCAATCTGCATCGCCCTTGTACAATTGTTTTCTAGTTCTACCATGAATGGAAATTGCTTCAATTCCAATGTCTTGCAAACGTTCGGCTGTGTCAACAACGAATTTAGAATTTTCGTCCCAACCCAAACGAGTTTTTACGGTAACAGGTAAATTAGTTGCTTTTACAATTTCCGCTGTCATTTTTATCAACTTCGGAATATCTTGTAACATTCCTGCTCCAGCACCTTTGCAGGTAACCTTTTTTACAGGACAACCATAATTTATATCAATGATGTCAGGATTTGTTTTTTCGATGATTCGTGTGGATTGCAACATACTTTCAATGTCGTAACCAAAAATCTGAATACCAACAGGCCTTTCATATTCATAAATATCTAATTTTTGAACGCTTTTAGCAGCATCTCGAATCAAACCTTCGGATGAAA
>CAZHLZ010000304.1:0-4528 GCA_964532475.1 uncultured Chitinophaga sp. | reverse complement strand
CGAAGGCGGTCTCAGCGAAGCTACTTTTGGTTCTTTTTGGCAATGAAAAAGAACGGAAATTTGATTTTTTTTTGTAAATTATTTTTGGTGGGAGATATGAGGTCAATCAATTAAAATCTTATCAAAAATCTCCGCTTGCGATATTTATGAGTTTGATAATCAACATTTAATTCAAAAAATAACTTCTTATTGCATCGAAATCAACTAAATATATGAAGAAATTTAACACAAAACTCAAGCAAAGCGTTTTCCTTATTTTAAGCCTGTTTTTAGTTACTAATTGTAAAAACAATTCTGCTCCCAACGAAGAAAAAAATAAAACAGAAAAAACAAATGAAGGCGAGAAAATTAGAATTTCAGAAGCAAAAGTTTTAAATATTCCTGAGGATTATGTGCCAAAAGGTTTTGTGATTTTTGAAAAAATAAAAGGAGACCTGAATTTGGATGGCCAGGAAGATTTAGTTTTTATTATCAAAGACACCCAGAAAAGCAACATTATAAGGGATGAATATAAAGGTAAACAAGATCGAAATCGTCGGGGTATTTTGGTAATTATCAAAAATAATGACGATTACGAACTCCTCGTAAAAAACACAACTTGCTTTTCTTCAGAATTGGAAGATGGAGGAGTTTACTTTCCTCCAGATTTATGGCTTGAAATCAAAAAAGGAAAATTGTTAGTCAATTATTCTCATGGAAGATATGGTTATTGGTCTTATATGTTCAGACTCCAAAATTCTGATTTAGAGTTAATTGGTTATGAAAATAGTTCGAATTATGGACCAATTGTTTCAAGTAAAACGAGCATTAATTTTCTTACAAAAGTTAAAATTGAGTCCAGAAATGTTAATCAAGATGAAGGAATTATTGAAGGAGAGGAAATTTTCGAAGAAACAAAAAGTAAAATCAAACTTAAAAATTTTATCAAACTTTCTGAGATTGTCGATTTTGATGAACTCGATATGTCTGAAATTTGATTTTACATCGAAACAAGAAATTTAAGAATTTAATCTGTAAACTTCAATTCTATTTCTTATTTTTGTAACAATGAATAGAACTGATTTTAATCCTCATTATGAACTCCCAATTATGGAGCAGTTTTACACCATTCAAGGTGAAGGATTTCATACTGGAAGAGCAGCTTATTTTATCCGAATTGCAGGCTGTGATGTTGGTTGTGTTTGGTGCGATGTAAAAGAAAGTTGGGACTCAAACATACATCCTTTAGTGAAAATTGAAAACCTAATTCAAGAGGTTAAAAATGCCAAAGCAGAATTTGTTGTGATTACTGGTGGAGAGCCAGCCATGTACGATTTAAATGAATTGACCAAGCAATTAAAGGCTAACAATATCGAATTGGCAATGGAAACATCCGGCTGCTATGAACTCAAAGGTGAAATTGATTGGTATTGTTTTTCGCCAAAAAAATTTAAAAGTCCTTGCGAGGAAGCATACGAAAAAGCAAGTGAAATCAAAATAATAATATCGCATCCGTCTGATTTTGAATGGGCTGAGATGCATGCAGCAAAATTAAATCCCAAGGCAAAAAAATATTTACAAACCGAATGGTCAAAACAGGAACGATTTTTGCCATTGATAATCGAGTATGTAAAAAATAATCCTTCATGGAAAATTTCTTTGCAAACACACAAATATTTAAACATTCCGTAATGAAAAGTCAAATGAGAAAAAATTCACTCAAAATAGTCATCGCTTCCATCCTAATCTTAGGAAATATCGCTTGCGTTTCTAGTCAACAAAAATATTCCACGACAAATAAAAAAGCGATTTCTTTATTCGAAGAAGGACAAAAAGCACCTGGAAAAACAGTAGATCTTAAGACTGGCGCACCAAATTATCAAGCGGGAATTGACTTGATGGACAGAGCAATTGAAAAAGATCCAAGTTTTTGGGAGGCATATTTAATTGCTGGCGAATTTTGTGAATATACTGGTCAAAACGAAAAAGCGATCAAATACTATGAAGAGGCAATAAAGATTAATCCTAATCATAGTTCATCTGGAAGCACTTACTTTTTCTTAGGTAATTTGTGCTACATCGAAGGGAAATACGAACTTGCGTTAAAATATTTATCGGTTTATGTAAACAATCGTAGTGCAAATCCAAACTTGGTTACCAAAGCTTTGGAATTACAAAATTCATGTGATTTTGCCATCGAGAAAATGAAAAACCCTACGACTTTCAAACCAATTAACATAGGGCCAGGAATCAATACAGCTGATCCTGAATATTTCCCAACAATTACCGTGGATGGAAAAACGATTTTATTCACCCGACGAATTGATGATTCACGTGTAATGGGGCCTCAAAAAGAACAAGAAGATTTTTACATTTCTCATTTGAGCGACAAAAATATTTGGATTAAGGCTGAACCTATGCCAACAAACATCAACACAATCAACAACGAAGGAGCTCCTACGATTGCAGCTGATGGTCGAACTTTAATTTTTGTTGCTTGTCCTGATTACACTGGAACTCAATATGGTGAAGGTAGAACTGGAAAAGGAAGTTGTGATCTTTTTATTACCAAAAGAATTGGTTCAAGATGGCAAAATCCGATTAACATTCCGGGTGCCATAAATACTGCAAATTGGGAAACACAACCAAGTTTGTCTTCTGATGGAAAAACCATTTATTTTATTCGTGGTGTAAGAGGTCAAGGTGGAAACAAATCTTCAGACATTTACACGTCTACCCTACTTGATAATGGCACGTGGAGCACAGCAGTAAAACTTCCAGACCATATAAATACGCCACATGAAGAGGAATCCGTATTAATTCACCCTGACGGAAAAACTTTGTATTTTGCATCCCAAGGTCACACTGGCTTTGGTGGTTCGGATTTATTTGTCACAAGAATGGACGACAATGGAGTTTGGTCAAAACCAGAAAATTTAGGTTATCCAATCAATACAAAGTTTGATGAAAATTCACTTATGGTTAGTCCTGACGGAGAAATTGGTTTTTTTGCATCGAATAGAGAAGGTGGTTTTGGTGACTTAGATATTTATTACTTCGAAATGCCAGAACACTTGCGCCCAACAAAAACTCTGTATTTTGATGGTTTGGTATTCGATGCAAAAACAAAAACACCTTTAGCAGGAAAATTTTTCTTAATTGATGTGAAAACAGGTAAAGAAATTATTCGAGCAGAATCCGATAAGGTGACTGGAGAATTTATGGTTTCACTTCCAACAAATAGAGAATATGCTTTAAATGTTGAATATCCTGGCTACAATTTTTTCTCACAAAATTTTAACATGTCAGGAAGTGATAGTTTGGAGTCCATTCACATGGATGTACCAATGATTCCAGTTGGAGATCAAACTCCAGTTGTTTTGGCAAATGTATTTTTCGACTTAGCTAAAACAAATTTACGTCCTGAATCGTTTATTGAATTAAACAAACTGCGTGATTTTCTGAATGCGAACCCAGAAATGAAAATTGAAATTGGTGGGCACACAGATACGCGTGGTGACGATAAATCAAATCAAGTTTTATCCGAAGGAAGAGCAAAATCAGTGCTTGATTACTTGGTAAAGCAAGGAATAAGTGCTTCGAGATTAAGTTCCAAAGGGTATGGAGAAACACAAACGATTGTTTCAGATGCCGCAATTGCTTTGTTGAAAACTGAAAAAGAAAAAGAAAAAGCACATCAAAAAAATAGAAGAACAGAATATAAATTCATCGCTAAATGATCCATTTTTTAAAGTTAATTCGTCCGATAAACCTGCTAATTATCGCTGTAACCATGTACAGTGTGAGATTTTTCTATCTAACTTTGGCAAAGTTAAACATAGAAAATAATCAGCTACACGAACAAATTGACTTCTTTTTACTTGTTTTATCAACCGTTATGATTGCAGCTGCGGGTAATATCATCAATGATTATTTTGATGTAAAAGCAGATAGAATCAATCGTCCAGAAAGGTTAATTATTTCAAAACACATCAAACAAAGATGGGCAATTATTAGTCATTGGACCTTAAATGGAATTGCATTTATGATTGCTATTTATTTAAGTGCACGATACAATACTTTTTGGTACGTTTTTGTACATTTGATTTCCATAAATACACTGTGGTTTTATTCGATGTACTTTAAGAAAAAAGCATTAATAGGAAATTTCCTTATCGCTTTGTTAACTGCCTTAGTTCCTATTTTGTGTGGAATTCATTTTTACATCGTTGGAAATTTAGATAATTCTACTTTAAATTTTGATTTGAATTATCCTTCTTGGATTTATTTCCTCGCCTTGGATGGTAAATTCGTTTATGGAATGGCATTTTTTGCTTTTGTTTTGAATTTTGCGCGCGAAATAATTAAAGATATACAAGATGTTTCTGGTGATAAAGTAATTCATGCAAAAACACTTCCTATCTTGATCGGTGAAAAAAAATCAATCTTTGTTGCAAGTGCCTTTTTGATTGTTTTACCCCTCACCTTTTTTGTTTTGTATTTAATGAATGTCAATTTTATTTTGGATGACATTTTATTCTTCATTCCA
>CAZHLZ010000303.1:0-4559 GCA_964532475.1 uncultured Chitinophaga sp. | reverse complement strand
CCAAAAAATATCTTTTTCTTAACAGCTGATGCATTTGGAGTATTGCCTCCAATCTCAAAATTAACGAAAGAACAAGCAATGTACCATTTCATGTCAGGTTACACTGCGAAAGTTGCTGGAACTGAAATGGGAATTACAGAACCAACTACAACTTTCTCCGCTTGTTTTGGAAAAGCATTTTTGCCTTTACACCCTGCGAAATACGCGAAATTGTTAGGTGAAAAATTAGACGGAACAAACATCAACGTTTGGTTAATAAATACAGGTTGGTCAGGTGGTTCTTATGGCGTAGGAAGTCGTATGAAATTATCTTATACTCGTGCAATGATTACTGCTGCTTTAGAAGGGAAATTAGACAATGTGACTTTCGAAAACTTACCAATTTTTGATTTAGCAATTCCAACTTCTTGCGAAAATGTACCAACAGAAATTTTAAACCCTCGTGGTACTTGGGCAGATAAAAATGCTTACGATGAAACAGCAAACAATTTAGCTGGGCAATTCGTGAAAAACTTTGAGCAATATGCTGCTGAAACTTCAGCGGATATATTGGCTGCTGCTCCAAAAGTAATGGTTAAATAGTTTTTACTTCAAATTTCTTCGTTGAAGGGCGAAAAAAATAAAATTCATTAAGAAAAACTTAACTCAATTTATTTTTTCTTCCTCGCCTCGAACTTTATGTGAAAATTCTATTTTGAAAATAATTCATAATCCCTACGTTGCAAAACGTGGGGATTTTTTGTAAATTTGTATGATAATTATAAATCTCAAATTATGAGAACCCAATCTATTGAAAACAAAAAACTAAGTATTATATCTCGAATTGCTAGTATTAATGACAAGGTAATTATTGATTCAATTTTAAATTTGTTGAATCCGGAAGCAATTGCAGAAAAGAAAATTTCAAAAGAGAAAAAAGAAGTCATCAAAAATATAGAAGAAGGGCTTCAAGAAGTTGATTTAATTAAAAAAGGTAAACTCAAAACGAAATCCTTAAAAGATTTTTTAGATGAGTTATAGAATTGAATTAACTGATAATTTTTTAAGAGAGGCTAAAAAGTTAATTAAAAAATATCCTTCCCTCAAATCAGAACTAATCAAACTACAAGAGTTACTAATTAAAAATCCTACCTTTGGAATAAGTCTTGGTAATGATATTTACAAAATTCGAATTTCATTTTCCTCCAAAGGTAAAGGCAAATCAGGTGGAGCCAGAATTATGACTTTTGTTGTGGTTAAAGAAGAAGCTGTTTATTTATTTTCAATTTTTAATAAAGGAGAAAAAGATAGTTTGTCCGAAAAAGAATTAAAAGAATTATTACAAAAACATTTTGTAAATAACTAAATGCCGTGAAAATAGTAATCCCAATTTTGTAAAAGGTGCTGATTTTTTGCCTATTAAATTTATTATTAAAAATTTGAACCTTCTATGATAAAATCAAAAACTATCTAATAGGCTTTCGTTTGTTCTACTGTTATCAGCATTAGTTTTTCGATAGTTAATATTTATGTATAAGGAAATAAATAAATTAATGATGCTTAAAGGAAACGCAAAATAATAACCAATCAGCATCCTATCGCAAATTGGCCCACCAATACCAGCAGAATTTCCAACAAATACTAAAAAAACTGAAATAACAAAAAATGAAATAAAGGTAATAACCTCAGTTCGATTATTAAAATTGGATTCAGACCGCTTATAAACAATGAGTTACGAATAACACTTTTGAAGATTTATCGGGATAAATCAAGAAAGGGTTTTGAAGTAAATCGTTGTTTATCAGTGGGATAACAATATGCTTTGCATAAAAATCAGTTATTCAGCGTTGTTCAATCTCGATTTAGCCCGCTAAACCTTCGATTAAACGCCTTGACTAACAGTTTTTTATGTCAATCTGAATTTCAATTTTACAATCGAACTGAGGTTAATAGTAATCCCAATGGAGCGTGGAAAAATAAGTACAGAAATTGCCAATATTATTTGGAAAAAAATATTTGACAAACCAAAAAGTGAGCCAAATCCACTAAAAACTTCAACAAAACCTACTTCTGGTACAACATAAATTCTAATCAAACCAAATTGATGAAGATCCTCATTCCCCCTAGAAGTCCATCCTTCGTAGTAAGGAAGAAAAAGAGTAAGAAATATCCCCAACACAATTAAACAAACAGTGATTTTTAACGATTTGTAATTATTCATATTACAGTTTTAATTTAAATAGTTGGTTAAAGATAGGAAAAATAAATATTTAGATTTTTTTTCTCAATACTTTTCCAACTTCTCATCCATTCTTAAATCGCGGTTGGCAGCGTGAATCTTGACATTAATTACAATCTCTGAACTTGATTTCAAACTACTAATACGAATTTTATCAATTAGTTCATAAATCTGCGAGGCTTCACCTTCCACCACCGTCTCAAAAGGACAAACCAAATACTTTAAACCACTTTTTTGAATCAGCTCTATAGCCGAATCAATAGTTTTGTATTTATCACTTTCATCACCTAAAGGTAAGAGTTGAATGGCAGCATTAATTTGCATTTTCTTATTCTAGTTTAGTTATTTTATACTTTCCATCAGCAGTTTCAAAAGGATGAACCATTAAACAATAAATTCCATCATCAATGCAACTTTCCACAAGTTCAATTTTAGCTTTTACGCTAGTTCCGTTTTCAAAATTTTCTAATTTTTCTTTGTTACAAATTGAATAATCTAAATTGCCTTTTCTTAAATATTGACCTTCACAGCCTTTAATTACTTTATATTCTTGACAATCCTTTTCACAAGAAAAAAAAGTAAAAAGAATTAAAATTAATAGAACTTTTTTCATAATCAATCATTTCTTAGGATTTAATACCACAAAAGGAATCAACATTTCTTCCAAGGAAATACCTCCATGTTGAAAGGTGTCTCCATAATAATTCACGAAATGATTGTAATTATTAGGATAAACGAAAAAATCATTCTCCTTGGCAAAAACAAATTCACTCGAAACATTTACCTTTGGTAAAAAAGCATCTTGCGGGTTTCTAACCGTAAAAACCTCCTTCGCATTGTAACTTAAATTTTTACCAACCTTGTAACGTAAATTTGTATTTGTGTTGCGATCTCCCACAATCTTAACAGGATTTGTAACTTTAATTGTTCCATGATCGGTTGTAATCATTACTTTGATTTTTGCATCAGCAATTTTCTTGAAAATCTCAAAGAGTGGTGAATGTTCAAACCAAGATGCAGTAATGGAACGATAAGCTGTTTCATTGTCCGCTAATTCGCGAATTACCTCCATTTCAGTTCGAGCATGTGACAGCATATCAACAAAATTATAAACAATCACATTCAAATCATTCTCTTTCAACTGATTGAAGTTATCTACTAATTTTTTTCCAGCTTCGTGATTGGTGATTTTTGTATAAGACCATTTTCCATTTTTCCCCAAACGAGTTAAATTTGAATCCAAAAACTCCTTTTCATGCATATTCTTCCCTCCTTCTTCCTCTTCATTTAACCACAATTTAGGGAATTTTTTTGCAATTTCTGAAGGCATCAATCCTGCAAATAAGGCATTTCTAGCATAATGGGTCGCTGTTGGTAAAATACTCGAAACCAATTCTTCCACCTCAACTGTAAAATAGGTTGAAATCAAAGGTTCAATCACCTTCCATTGGTCAAAACGCAAATTATCGATTACCACAAAAAAGATTTTTTCTTTCCCCAGAAAAGCGGAAAGTTTGTCTTTTATCAAGGTATGAATCATTTGTGGCGCATCCTCGTCCCCATTTACCCAATCTAAATAATTTTTTTCAATGTATTTTGAGAATAAGGCATTGGCTTCTTTCTTTTGCATAACCAAGATTTCTTTCATTCCTTGATCTTCAATTTTGTCCAATTCTAATTCCCAATAAACCAATTTCTTATACAATTCCATCCATTCATCAATGTCCAATCTTCCACCCATTTGCATTCCCAATTGACGAAATTCTTGTTGATAATTCGAATTTGTTTTTTGCGAAATCAATTTTTTATGATCCAAATTTTTCTTGATGCACAATAAAATTTGATTCGGATTTACAGGTTTTATGAGGTAATCAGCAATTTTCCCACCAATTGCTTCCTCCATGATGGATTCTTCTTCGCTTTTGGTAATCATTACCACAGGTACAAAAGGCTTTTCTTCCTTAATTTTTGTCAATGCTTCTAAACCAGAAATTCCAGGCATATTTTCATCAAGAAAAATAATATCAAAATTTTGTTCACTGCTTTTGTCAATAGCTTCATCGCCATTATTCACGGTGGTTACCTTATAACCTTTCGATTCTAAAAATAAAATATGTGGTTTTAACAAATCAATTTCGTCATCTGCCCAAAGAATGTGTGCTTGCATAGAATTTTATTTTTTATGGTATACCAATCAAAAAATTGATAAAATTTTATTTATTTGAATTAAGGTAAAGGTTTATGGTCCTCATTTTTTATAAATCTTCTTTGTAAGAAAGATTTCTAGTAGTAATACGAAGAAATTGAAGATTTATTTTAAATAATTAACTCTAATTCGTGC
>CAZHLZ010000302.1:3796-4616 GCA_964532475.1 uncultured Chitinophaga sp. | reverse complement strand
TCTTTTTTTTAGATTTACCTTTTCGAGACAGAAATTACGCTTTGAAAAACAAGTTTCCTTTTAAAAATGCAACTTTACTTACATTCGTGAGCTTAATCATAAGACTTCTTAATATAAAGCCATAGCGTTCATAAATTTTTCAATTTTTGTAAGCATTGCATCGTTTGTGCAACCATAGTTGTTTGCAATTATCGCAAAAGCTAATTGTTTGCCATTCACTGTTTCAACGTATCCAGCATAGGATTTTATTTTGTTCATGGTACCACTTTTAGCTTTTATTCTCCCATGCGCAGCTTTTCCATAACAAACTTTGGACAAAGTTCCTGATTCTCCTGTAATAGCTAAGGTTTCTTTAAAAAGTTCAGCGTTTTTAGACAGATGCATGTACTTCAACAAGGAAGTGAAATTTGTTGCATTGATGGCGTTACTTCGTGACAAACCGCTTCCATCTTTTAATAATAAACCTGCAGAGTTGATTTTTTTACTCCAAAAGCGATTAACAATATAAAGGCCAGTCTTTGTATCTCCGATAGAACCTTTTTCTTTACCAATCCAGCAAATTAATTGTTCAGCAAAAACATTCACACTTTTTTTATTAGTCCACCAAGCGATCGAATTGATGGTTTTTCCATCGAAACTAAAAATTAACTGCTTTGGAGCATAACGCAAACTTGCTGAACCGAGGTTTAGATTTCTTGCACCTATTGCCTTTCCTGTAATTTCAATTCCACGCTGTTTCAGGATACGTGCAAATTCACAAACAAATTGATATTCAGGGTCTGGAAGTGTACCTTTCACCATAAAAGAATTGGAATTTCTT
>CAZHLZ010000302.1:1360-3786 GCA_964532475.1 uncultured Chitinophaga sp. | reverse complement strand
AGGTAACCCGTTCCAAATCGATCATATGAAAAAGGTGCTCCATAAATATAGGAATTGTCACCTTTTGCTTTTGCTGCCAAAATGTAATTATTGAAATTCAAGTTTTCAATTTCAGGGAAAACACGAATCAAGGTTGCTTTTGTTCCAACTTCCCCCCCAACTTTCATATAAAAACGCAATAAATTGTCATAAATAGGTAAACCCGATGGTCCAGATCCATAATAGTTCCCTATATCAGCCCAATTCCAGCCATCAGGAACTCCCTGGTATCCATATTCTGAGCCGTCACCAATAAGATTACCTTCTATTTTCCTTAAACCCATTTGATATAAGGTATCCACCCATTTCTCAAGAAATTCATCTTCCATTCCTTCTGTTGAATAAAATTTACTCCCCAATGAAATATCACCACCACCGCGTACCCAAACATCACCTTTTAGAACTCCATTTTGATCTATTTTTGAGTCAGCATAAATTCGTGTTTTCGTTTTGTAGTTTGCTCCTAGTATTTCAAAAGCAGAGGCAGTTGAGAATAATTTAGTTGTGGATGCATGTGCAAGGGAAATATGATCATTGTGGCCAATAATTTTTTCGTTAGTTTTTAGGTCAATTACAGAAATTGCAATCGAAGCATTTTGCACCCAAGGATCATTAATTAATTGATTTTTTGCAACAACTAGTGGACTTAAGCTATCTTGCGAAAAGGAAGGCGAAAAAATAAATATTGTAATAAAAAATAAACATATCAACAAACTTTGTATCTTCATACCGGAATTTTTTATAAAAATCAACATTTTTTTTCAATGTGTGGCATTGCTGGATTAAAACTTTTAAACAATTTACCTTCAAAAGCGGATGAAGTCAATATGTTTAGAGCCTTGGATAAACAAAAGCATAGAGGACCTGACAATACAAATTTAATCGTACACGGAAAACTACTATTAGGTCACAATCGCTTATCTATTATAGACACGAACGAGCGATCAAACCAACCTTTTAAGGATCAAAATGGAAGGTATTCCCTTGTATTTAACGGCGAAATTTACAATTACAAGGAGCTTAAAGAAAAATTAATTTCAGAAGGAATTACTTTTAATACAAGTTCAGATACGGAGGTACTTTTTCAATTATTGATTCAGAAAAAAAGTGAAGCCTTAGATGAACTAAGAGGTTGTTTTGCTTTTGCCTTTTACGATTTAGAGGAAGATTATTTGCTTCTCGCACGTGACCGAATGGGTATTAATCCATTACTCTATGCCAAATTAGAAGATCGTTTTATTTTTGGTTCAGAATTATTTATTTTTTCTGATTTAGGAGTAAAAGGAACGATAAATCAAGAAGCTTTAAATAATTATTTTCAGTTAACCTATATTCCTTCACCTCATACTATTTACAACGAAGTAAAAAAATTACAGGCTGGAAAATATTTAGAATTGAAAGGGGAGAAATTAGAAATTAAAAGCTACTGGGATCCTGAAAATGAGCAAAAATTTAAAGGGAGTTTTGAGGAGGCGAAAATTGAATTGAGAAAACGAGTTGAATTTGGAGTCGTTTCACAATTAGAAGCAGATGTTCCAGTTGGTACCTTTCTAAGCGGAGGAATTGATAGTTCTATCATTTCAACTTTAGCAGCCAAATTTAAGAAAGATTTACATACCTTTTCTGTAAGTTTTGGAGATCAAAAAAAATATGATGAGAGCGAATACGCTCTAATTGTAGCTAAAAAAATCAAATCTAATCATCATGTAATAAGATTGACAGAATTGGATTTTAAAACACATTTTCAAGAAATATTAGATTCCTTCGACGAACCATTTGCAGATTCTTCTGCAATTGCAGTTTGGTTTTTAAATCGTGAAACAACAAAACATCTAAAAGTTGCACTTTCTGGCGATGGTGCAGATGAATTATTTGCAGGATACAATAAACACAAAGCATATAGAAATGCCTTGAAAATGAGTCGGACAAAGAAAAAAGTTCTTGCAAAATCTTTGCCTGTCTTAAAAAGATTACTCATTAACAAAAAACCAAAAAGATACTATGATATTGAAAAGTACAGTATTCTCTCACGATTGAGATGGCCAGATAAATATTGGTTTTTAGCATCAAATATTGGTGAGTTAACAAAAAACAATTTACTCTTAAATTCAAAAAAAATTACACCCATATATACAAAAGAGGGAGATAATTTGACGAATTTTCTTTGGTTGGACCAAAAAATTGTTTTAGAAGGCGACATGCTAAAGAAAGTTGATTTAATGAGTATGCGCCATAGTATTGAAGTAAGAACACCTTTTTTAGATAAAGATTTGGTTAAATTTGCTAATTCTTTACCAGAAGAATGGAAACTAAATTCGAAAACTGGAAAATACATATTAAAAGAAGCTTTTAAGGATATTTTACCTGAAGAAATTTTAACCCGTGGA
>CAZHLZ010000302.1:0-1350 GCA_964532475.1 uncultured Chitinophaga sp. | reverse complement strand
ATGCTTGGATTCGAAACTCGTGGAAAGAATTAATTCCAAGTAATTGGTTTGACAAAGAGTATTTATCTAAGCAAAGTATTTTCTCCATTGAGGCTGTAAAACAACTAGAAGAGCGCTTTTTTAAAAATATAGGAACCTCAAGTCAAGAAATGTGGGCTTATCTTGTTTTTCAAAATTGGTATCAAAAAAATCAAAATTATGCCTAAAGTACTAAGAATTATTAACCGCTTTAATTTAGGTGGTCCAACATATAACGCTACTTTTCTAACGCGTTTTATTGAAGGTGAATATGAAACTATTTTAATAGGTGGTTTACCAGAAAAACATGAGTCAGATTCTTTACATATTTTGGAAGAATATGGAGTAACTCCTGTTTTATTAGAAGAAATGCAGCGTATTCCTAATTTTAAAAGTGATCGAAAAGCGTATTTAAAAATTAAACAAATTATTCAAGAATATAAACCAGACATTGTTCATACACATGCTTCAAAAGCAGGAGCTTTAGGGAGAAAGGCGGCCTTTGCTTGCAAGGTTCCTGTAGTTGTTCACACTTTTCATGGGCATGTTTTTCATTCTTATTTTGGAAAAATTAAGACTTTTATTTTTAAATACATTGAAAGACGATTAGCAAAAAAATCTACTGGAATTATTGCAATTAGTGAAATCCAGAAAGAGGAATTAAGTAGTATCCATAAAATTTGTCCTAAAGAAAAAATCAAAGTAATACCCTTAGGTTTTGATCTGCAAAAATTCAATACCAAAGCCCAAACAGAGCGTAATTCTGTACGTGAACATTATGGTATTAAAGAAAATGAAGTTGCGATTGCAATTATCGGAAGATTAACTGCAATAAAGAATCACGCCTTCTTTTTTGAGGTAGTAGAAGAAATTCTAGCTAAAGGAAAACAAAACATAAAATTTTTCGTAGTTGGAGATGGAGATTTAAAAGAATTTGTTGTTAAAAAGACGAATGAAATAAATGATAAATATGGCGAAAAAGTTATTTTAACATCTTGGATTAAAGACATAGCAACATTCAATGCTGGTATGGATATTATTTGCCTAACATCAGACAATGAAGGTACTCCAGTAAGTTTAATTGAAGCTCAAGCTAGCGAAGTTGCTGTGATCACAACGGATGTTGGAGGTGTGAAAGATGTGATGTTAGATGGGGAGACAGGTTTTGTCGTTAGGAAGGGTGATTTGAAAGAATATGTTGAAAAATTGGGATATTTGATAGAAAATGACGAAATTCGCAAAAAAATGGCAATCAACGGATGGAATTTCGTTAGAGATAAATTTCACTATTCAAGGCTCGTAACTGACATGAAAAGCTATAACGATTCATTA
>CAZHLZ010000301.1:0-4639 GCA_964532475.1 uncultured Chitinophaga sp. | reverse complement strand
GATTTGCAAATTTATCAACGTTTAAAAGAACATATTGATAGTGAGGGTTGGAAAGGTAATAGTTGAAACATACATCAAATCCAGCAATAAAATAAAGCTAAATAATTATCGAAAATTGATTAGTTTTACAATATTAATAAACCAAATTCTAAAAAAATGCCTAGAGAAAAATCATTTAAGAACCGAGCTAAAGCACATCAAGTTGCATTTCGAGAAAAATATAATTATGATTTTGACAAGTATGAAAATGTACTTTCTGAAAAGAATGCACAGAATCATGCAAATTATACACATTTATTAGGAGTAATAAAGCGATTAAGAAGTCGATTTCCAAAGTACTCCTCAACAAGAGATGCTAATATGCTAAGAAGTGAACATATACCTTTTAATGTTTTCGGACCATTTGCAAATAATCTAGATTTAGCAAATAGGATTTTTAAAAACTTAATGCAACTAAACTTAAAAGAGGTAATTAAAATTGAATTTGAATGGGCTCCAAAGACAAAAGGCAATAATAAATATTTGGATGATAAAACTTCTTTTGATACTTACATCGAATTTTGTAATACTGATAATTTGCTTTGTGGGCTTGGAATTGAAGTGAAATATACTGAAAAAGGTTATAGTTTAAGTGAAACAGAAAAAATAAAAATTGAAAATGAAGAATCTGAATATTTTACAGTTTCTGAAGAAAGTAAAAAATTTAAAGATAAAATAAAAATAGGGTCTACCTTGACCGAAAATAATTTACGCCAAATTTGGAGAAATCATCTTCTTGGACTTGCAATGTTACAAACAAAGGATAAAAATGTAAAACTAGATAAGTTCTTTTCAATGACATTATACCCAAAAGGAAATTTACATTTCACCCATGAAATACCAAAATATGTTGAATTTCTAAAGGAAGAATGCAAGTACGAGGTTTTTGGAGTAACGTTTGAAGATTTTTTCAAGCTTATTGAAAAAGAAATTTCAAAAGAAACCAATCCTGAATATAAAGAATGGCTTGTCTATTTAAATGAAAGATATATCGTAAATGAGTAAAACAATCGTATTTTATCATTCAGCGGATTTTGACGGTTGGAGTTCCGGAGCAATTGTACTAAAAAAGTTTCCAAATGCAAAAGCAGTTCCTATAAATTATCCAATTTTGGATCAAAAGGAAAAACTTGCTAAAGTTTTAAGTATAATTGATAATGGTGATTCGGTTTACGTTGTAGATTTCTCATTTTCTCCTGAAACCTTCAAGGAAATTAAGACGAAAGCAAAAGAATTGATATGGATTGACCACCATGTTTCTGCCATAAATCATTGTGAAACGGATGATTTTTTTACAGATGGCTTGTTAAGTACAGATTATGCAGCATGTGAATTAACTTGGTTGTATTTGATGGAAAATTATAAAGAAGTTGAAAATTACTCTTTAGAATACTATAATTCATTACCAATACCTTATGCAATTCGTTTACTTGGACGGTACGATTTATGGAAGCATGATTATGACCCAAATATTGTTCCTTTTCAAATGGGAATGAAATCCTTTTTCTCACTTGCCACGGATGTAAATTGGAGTAAGATTTTGGAGCAAAATAAAGAGTTTGTTAAGTATGTAATTGATAGAGGTCAAATTATCTCTGATTACCTCGAAAATAACGATTTTAAGGTAGCGAAAAGTTATGCATTTGAAGCAGAAATTGAAGGCCATAAAGTTGTAGCTCTGAATATGCGTTCTGGTGGATCATCAATTTTTAAGAATATTTTTCAACCACAAATCCACGCATTTTGTGTTTCGTTTTTGTTTTTACCAAGTCAAAAATGGGTTGTAGCAATGTATTCTGAAAATAATCATAATGTTGACTTATCAAAAATTGCTGAAAAATATGGAGGTGGAGGACATAAAAACGCAGCTGCTTTTACAATTGATGATGCATTTGAAGTGATTAAGAATATTCAGCCAATTAATAGATAATTGATATAGGAAAATTAATTTTGAAGTTGTTTAAAACACTATTCTTTCAATTTCAAGTCAGTTATTTAAGAATTATTTTGTAATCAAATCCTAAGTTGTATTGTTCTCTGAGTTCTTTAATTTGTTGCCAATAAGTTACAGCTTTTTTCTTATTATTTCTCATTTCAAAAAGCAGAGCAAGGTCTAAAATCACAAAATCATTTTTTCTATCTTTCAAGTATTGTAATTCATCAGTTTTAGGAAAGCCTGTTAACTCAATTAACTCTTCAGCATTTGGATTGTAGGTGAAAATATTTTCCATCAAATCTATTATTTTGTACTCAAAATTCGAATTTTATCGCGAATAATTGATGCCATTTCATACTGGCCATCTTTGATTGCTTGTTCTTTAGCTGTTTCAAATTCTTCGATTGCAAGATGAATGTCATTTTTGTCTTGAAATTGCTCTAAATCTTTGGAAAGAATTTCCGTGTATTTCACTGCATCAATAGGTAATATATCGATAATATGAATCGGAATGTTTTTTTCAGCAGCCCAAAGCTTCAAAAGGTTGATTTTGTTTGTACAGCCATCATCAAAAAGAATTATTTCATCTGCATCAGCAATCATTCTTTTATCTCGTTCCAGGTCTGCGTTTAATTCTTTTGCCCAATTAGCAATGTAGAAATGGTGATCAAGATAATATTTAGCTACATAATCTCTAATCAATGAACATATTGAACCAATTGCTGGAGCAGTTAGACGTACTTCCTCATCCTTAGAAATTATCGAATCAAGAGATTCAAAAAGTGTAACTTGGTTGGAAAAATGGTACGGGGCTGATATGGCTATTGTTTTCATTCTGGTTATTTTTTTAGATTTTCTAGTATTTGAACCACTTCATCCATTAAAGGTATAAAGTTATTTTCAAATTCAATTTTTAAATCTGTGAAAAACTTCTCAATATTATTATTTTGAATGAGAAGTCTTTTCCAACAAAAATGAGTTACATATTTATTGTTTAAACCATGTGTAAATGAAATATTATTGTTTGTGTATTTTTCGATATTTTCTAAATTCTTAAAAGCTTGAACTGCTAAATCCTTATCTTGTTCTTTCATTTCAATAATTAGAAAATTATTATCGTTTCCATTCAAAAGACCTTCAAAAGAAAAAGTAAAGCATGTACTTTCACTATTACTTTTTTCATTGTATTTTAAATATCGATAATTTTCATTTGAACCACTAACCTCAAGACCTAAGCCTAGGCTTTCAAGTTTAGTTATTATATATTGTTGAGCACTTTTCTTTGTTGCTATTGCATCTTGAATTCTTGCTGCATGCTCAAAATAAAATTTTACATTTTCATCCATTTCTGTTACTTTTGAAAAAATTTCTATTGTTTTTAAAAAATCGTTTAAATAAATGTGGGTTCTTGGGTCTAAATTAAATGGGAGACCACTACTTTTAATCTCATTAATCCATTCCAAGTGAGTGATATTTACAAAACGTAAATCACTTTTATTAGAATCATTGATTTGTTCTTTGGTTGCTCTATTTGCGACCTCTAAATCTTCATTCTTAGGGTCGTAATTAAAATTATCTTTAACTGGAAGACTTTTTAATGTTAAAAGAAGACCTAATTTATCACTATTTTTAATTTCACTGTAATGATTCCAATAGTCAGCCAAGGGGTTTATATTTATGTGATTTATTTTATTTTCAATGATGATAACCTTATTTCTATCTCTTTGTAGTAAAACAATATCAATTCTACCTAAGTTTGTTGTTACTTCTGTTAAGGCATCAAATTCCTGCAACTCAAATTCAATTTTGTATTTCGTCTTTAAAATATTTAATAAGGAATTTAAAAATATATCTGATAAAACTGGATTTTCAAATGAATTCAAAAAATAAGCATAAATATTGCTATTAATCGTTTCATCTTGCGTTTTTTTTATGATATCCAAAAACCCATATTGTTTTTTTATAGGTTTTGGAACATCAAGTTTGATAAGATGTTTTAGATTGTCAATTATTTGTGGCATTTTTTAGTTTTGATTAAAATTTATTCTTTATTAACTCTACTATTTTTTCGTTCAACTCTTCGAAAAAGTCTTTTAATTTGAGCTTTTTATCAAAATTGAGTGAATGTTCTTCATTGTCAAAAACCGTAATAAGCTGATATTTTTTGATTTGCTCCAAAAAGGTGAGAGCATTTTCTTTCCTTTGATTACCTTCAAAATTAAAAGGTAAGGTAATAAAAATAAAAACATTAGGATTAAACTTGGGAATAGTTTCACAAATTTTCATTAAAATATTTGACCCAGTAATCCCACCCATCCCACAAAAAATTATAAATTTTTCTGACGAATTAAAAAGAGGTAGAATTTCATCTTCATAAAGTTGATTTTCTTTTTCTGAATATTTCATGGAAAACGATTTGTATTCCTTCAAAGGAAATTCAATTTGAGAGATACTTTTTTTATCTTCAAATTTACGAACCAAATTATTGATTAAAAAATAGTTTCCTTTAAAACCAGAATTGTAAACATACTCTAAGATATTTCCACCTGCACCGCCAATGCCAATCAAATTTACTGTCATTTCATTCCTTTTTTTTGTTTTGCTCTAGCTTTTTGTAATTTTTCAATATCTTCAGTTGAAAGTCTAAAATACAAAATGTTAATT
>CAZHLZ010000300.1:0-4666 GCA_964532475.1 uncultured Chitinophaga sp. | reverse complement strand
CTATGTATGCGTTACAATACCAATGAAGAAGATGCAAGATCTGCTTTTAATAATTCATTCTTGAAAATTATTCAAGCGTTTGAAACAACAAATTTAGAAGAATTAAATTTTTTCGCTTGGGCAAAACGAGTTTTTACAAATGGGTTAATTGACGATTATCGCAAGGCGAAAAATCACACAAAACATTACATCAACAAAGAAAATGACCGCGATTTAGAACAACTTTCTCAAAATACAGAAAATGAGGCAGAGGGAAGTTTTGAGTACAAAGTGATTTTAAGAATGATTGATGAAATTCCGCAAAATCATGCACTTGTCTTTAAACTTTTTGTAATTGAAGGTTACAGTCACAAGGAAATTGCTGACCAGTTAAATTTATCTGAAGGCACTTCCAAATGGCACCTTTCAACTGCTAGAAAATTATTGAGAGAAAAACTAGAAAAATTAGATGCATTAACAGAAAAAAGAATGGTGATATGAGTTGGAGTGACGAGGAAATAGACTCAATTTTTCAAGAAGCAAATTTGGCAAAAGAAATGCCGACTTATCAAGATAGTTATTTTGATGAGATTGAACATTTATTACCTAAAAATAAATCTAAAAAAGGTTTGTATTGGTTTCTAGGAGGAACAATAGGTTTGGTAGTTTCTAGCATTCTATTTATTACCATCGATTCCGATTTTCCTTCATCGAAAATTGCTATTAATGCAGGAACAAAAGTAAATGCTCCTGAGAAAATTGAATCGATTAATTCAAAAAATAGCGAAGCGAAAAAAATAGAATTACCTGCTCAAAAAAAATCAAATTTAAACCCTCCAAGTTCCTCAACTCAGTTGAACAAACATAAACAAATTGAGCAAAAATTAGATGTGTTAAATTCTGAAATTTTTGACAATAAAAAAGGTGAATTTGTAAGTGCAATTGTTGTTCGCGAGGAAGTTTTAGAATTTGAAAAGGAGCTTTGGAATGAATTTTTGGAAACTTCAGATGTTGAATTATCTGAAATAAATAAGGTAAAAGAACAAGTTGCTGCTCAAAAGGAACGAGAAAAATTAGAATTTTTTAATTTGAAACCACAATCTTTAATTTTTGACGAAAGTGAAAAGGAAATTTTGGCATTAAATTTACCTCAGCTAATTAAAAAGAATATATTCTACGTCGACCTTTCACTTGGTTTTTCAGAATCCTTTGCCGGAATTTCTCAGAATGAATTAATTCAGGTAAAAAATCAAGTTTACAAAACATTGTCTTTTGGAACAGGATATAAGTTTAATCGAAAAGATTATGCTTTAGAATTTGGAGTAAATGTAATTAATTATCAAATTTCTGATTTGGTATTAAATAGAAAATCAAGGGTTTATGGCTTTGATGTGAAAAATTACTCTCAAGCTATTGACTATAAATCGATTACCAATATTGAGCTTCCAATGATGTTTATTAAGAAAATAAAAAATCAAGGAATTGGAGTTGGCTTAGTTCCAAGTTATTCTTTAGGCAGCACAATTAATTTCTCAAAAATGGAAGATGGTCTTGAAACAGCAAATCAACGAAATTATTTCAATAAAATTGGAATTAATAATTTTGGATTAAGACCACAGGTTTCTTATTCACTCTTGTTAAAAAATAATTTTGAAATCGGAACTAGGTTGTCTGTGAATTTAATCAATCCTCTGAAAGCAGAAAACTTTGAAAATGTGATAAATAATAATCCTTTTCAAGCACAAATTACACTAAGAAAAAACTTTAATTTTTAATGAAAAAATACTTTTACATAGTAAGTATAAGCTTAATGATTTTTTCGTGTCAAAAAGAAATCATAGAAATCCCTGAATCAAATGAACCTGTTTTTTCTGTTAGCGGAAAGATCGGTGATGAAACAATACATTTTGCTGTTGGAGACGATAATTCCAAGTATTCGTATGAATCGACTTTATTCCATGGGATTAAATATTTTAGTGGCAAATTGATAAAAGATAGCACTGAAATTGAATTAGGTGTTTATAATGGAGGAAATGATTTAGAGGCGTTTGACTTAAATTCTTTTCTAGCAAATTCTAATTTAAATTTTGCTCAAATACCTTTTGATCCCGTATTTGAGATAAAAAAAGAATATTTTCAAAATAATAATAATATCAAAGAGATAAAATGGTACATCGATGGAGTGTATTCAGGGACAAATAATTTATCAATTTACGAACCAGGAAAATACGATGTTTGTGCTAAAATATTTTATGTAAATCAAGGATATACAGAACTTTGTAATGAAGTAATTGTTGCGTTCAAAAGAAAAAGTGATTTTGAACTTAAATATGAATTAAATGCAAATAATCAATTAGCAGCTTGGATTGATTCTGAAAACAGTGCTGTTCAAAGTGTTAACTGGTATGTAGATGGTGTTTCAGTTTCAACACAAGTTTTATTTAATACGCAATTGAATCCAAATTTGCACAAAATTGAAGCAGATGTAACCTTTAATTCGGGCGTACAAAGAAAACGCGAAATCGTAGTGGATGGTTCTCAGTTGGGACGATCAATTGAAGATTTTGCTCATCTTGAGAAAGGTAATACATTATTTTGGGACTATAAATTGAAATTAAATATAAAGCGCAATGGTGATGAATACACCTCAATTAACTTACTAAATGATTCTAGTTATTTAAAAATTGAGTCAGTGAATTTTTTAGGAAAGGATGCAAATTCAATTCCTGTGTATATTTTTAAAGGCCAACTTAAATCAAAAGTCCAATCTAAATCCTCAAATGAAATTTTAGATGTAAATTTATCTATTTCTTGGGGGCTTGGATTAGAATAATTATGTATATATTTGTGAAAAAAGAAACCATGAAAAAATTATTACTTCCAATTTTATTTCTTGCAAGTGCTTATTCTTTTGGGCAAAATCCAATTGTAATTACTTCTGCTGATATCCCTCAAATTGGGGATCAAATGATATATAATCGTCAAGCAATAACAAATTCTTTTGTAGAGGGTAGTGCTGGAGCAGAACAATTTTATGACCCAATTTTCTTTGTGGAAAATCAAATTGACACCTTAAATTTTGTCGATCCTGCATCAACAATTTATGCAAGTGATTATTCAAATTCTGAGTTGGCTTCCTACAATATTGCTGACTCTAATTTTAGATTTTATTCTATTCAGAATAATGAGTTATTGACTGATGGTTTGTTGGTTTCATTGCCTGAGCAGATAAATACATTTTTGGGATTAAGTAATTTGTTACTAGCGAAAGCTATTGATCCATTGAAAGATGCTCAATTTCCAATGGAATACCAATCAGAGTTTACGGATGCAGCTGAGTTTTTTGTAAGTAGCTTTCCATTTTTCTTTGAAGTTTCTCAAAATCCTTACACATACAGTGATTCTGTAAGAGCAAATGTTACTTATCAAAGGACTTCAATTGTTGATGGTTGGGGAGAATTGTTAACTCCTAACGGCACTTATCCTGTGTTGAGACAAAAAATCCAAGATATTAGAATGATTGCTCCAGAATTTAATTTATATTTAGTGGATACAATCTTTGGTCAACCAGTGACACTTCCATTAGGATATCAAGGTGTTCCAGGAATCGAGTTTGGTGATACAACATTCAGTTATGTTTATCACTCAACAATAACAGATAACAATTCCTCTTCCGTAATTGCCGAAATCAATAAGAATTTACAAGGTATTACGACTTCTGCTAAATACGCAGTAATGCCAAGTGTTTCGGTGAATGAATTAGAAAAAACAATTCAGGTAGCTTGCTTTCCAAACCCAAGTTCGGAGTTCGTGAAAGTAATTTCTGAAGAAAAAATTAAAGCTATTTCTTTTGTTCAAGCAAATGGTAAAGTTGTAGAAAGAAAAACCATTGAAGGTTTTGAAACTGAACTAGATTTGACAAAATTGGCAAAGGGAACTTATTATTTGACGATTAGCACTGAAAAAGGACAAGTTGCAAAAAGAATTAGCAAAAACTGATATTCTTTAATTCTATTTTGACCTAAAGTAAATAATTTACTTAATTTTGTGTAAAAATTTACTTTATGTCAAAAATTACCACGCTTAATGAATTTATTTTAGACCGACAAGCAGAATTTCCTTTTGCTTCAGGTGAATTGTCACGCTTATTGAATGATATTGCTGTTGCTTCAAAAATAGTTTCTCGTGATGTCCGTCGAGCTGGTTTAGTTGATCACATTTTAGGTGCCCAAGGTGAGACAAATATTCAAGGTGAAGAGCAACAAAAATTAGATGTTGTTGCAGACAAACAATTCATAAAAATGTTTCAATTTGGTGGTGAAGTTTGCGGAATTGCTTCGGAAGAAAATGACGATTTTGTCGCGTTCACCAATGACGAAGCAAAAACTGGAAAATATGTAGTGCTTTTTGATCCATTAGATGGTTCTTCCAACATTGATGTAAATGTTTCTATTGGGACAATTTTCTCAATTTACCGAAGAACGTCTGAAATGGGAAGTTTGGCGAATCTTGATGACATGCTTCAAGTTGGCGAGAAGCAAGTTGCTGCTGGTTATGTTCTTTACGGCTCTTCAACCATGCTTGTGTATACAACAGGACATGGAGTTAATGGTTTTACTTTAGATCCATCCATTGGTGAATTTTGTCTCTCTCATCCAAATATGAAAATGCCTGAAACGAGTCGTGT
>CAZHLZ010000299.1:0-4696 GCA_964532475.1 uncultured Chitinophaga sp. | reverse complement strand
TATTCCAGTAGAGAAATTTCTAAAGAGTTTAGCGTAAAAGGTTTTGAAACTATTGATAAATATGGTAAAATGAGAAGACCAATTTGTTTAGATGATTTAGGAATTGAACAAAACATCAAACACTTTGGAAGTGAATGTAATGTTATGGCTGAAATTCTTTTAAGCCGCTATGATTTAATGAAATACGATGGTGTAATAACCCACGCAACAACCAATCTCAATGCAGATGAACTTGAAAAAATCTATGGAAATCGTGTTCGTTCTCGATTACGAGAAATGTTCAATGTTTTGCACTTCCCCGCCGATGCTCTAGACAAACGCAAGTAAGGACTACTGGTCACTGAGCCTGTCGAAGTGAGCAGTCCAATTTAATAAATCTTAAAATTTAATATTATGAAAACCCCAAAACTTGACACTTCAAAAATCGTCCAAGTCCGATTAAGAGAAACACAATATTACCAGGAAGAATTTCCGAAAAAACAAATCGTACTTCACCACACCGTTTCCAATGGTAATGCAAAAAATGTTATGTCTTGGTGGGCGAAAACACCCGCCAAAGTTGGAACAGCATTTATCATTGATCGCGAAGGAATAATTTACCAATGCTTCAGCTCCAAACATTGGGCGCATCATTTGGGTACAAAAGCTAAGGATAATAAGCAGTTGAATCAAGAATCGATTGGAATAGAACTTTGTTTGTGGGGTCCTCTAACAAGAAAAGAAAATCCAATGTTGAAAGGAAGTCCAAAATTCTTTTCTTCAACGGGAACAGAATTACCAAATGAGGAAGTTGTTAAACTCGACAAACCATTTAGAGGTCATTTATATTTCCAAAAATACACCTCATCTCAATTAAAATCGTTACAAATTTTGGTAACTTACCTTTGTGAAACTTACAATATTCCTAAAAATTGCAATGCTGATATGTGGGAATATTCAAGGTCGGCCATGAATGGCAGTCCTGGAATATACTCTCATACAAGTTTTAGAAAAGATAAATCTGATTGCTTTCCCCAAAAAGAAATTATCGAAATAATTAAAAAGTTAAACACTATTTCATAAAAAGCAATATATTTGCATTTAATGCAATTTTAATGAGTCAAAAAGCAATTAATCGGATAAAGGTAATGCTCGTAGAGAAGAACCTTAGTAGCAAATGGTTGGCTGAACAACTTGGAAAAAATGAAGCAACAATTTCAAGATGGTGTACAAATGATGTTCAACCAAATCTTAAAACTTTAGTGAATATAGCAGAAATTTTAAATGTTTCTACTAGAGAATTAATTAATGACTAATTCGAATGGAAAATATTACAGATAGCAAATCAAATAAGATTCCCTTTAGAGTATCAGCAAGAACTGCTAAATTAATTGGTCTAGAAAATTTCTCTTCAGAAGAGGGAGCAATAATTGAATTAGTTAAAAACACTTATGATGCAGATTGTAAAAATTGTATATTAATTTTTGATATTCATTACAATAGAATTTTTGATAAAGAAAATGATACCTTTTTGGATGAAATGGACAGATCAAAAAGTAGCATTTTTATTATTGACAATGGAGTTGGTATGACTAATGATATTATCGTCAATCAGTGGATGACTATTGGTACAGATAATAAATTATATGAACATACCACCTCCGAAGGTAGAGTTAAAACTGGTGCAAAAGGAATTGGAAGATTTGCCTTGAATAGGCTTGGAATGCTTACTAATATGTATACCGTTTCTAAAGTTGACAAATCTGGAAATGAATGGCTTGTTAATTGGAATGATTTTGACGTTCAAGGTGCAACTGTTTCAGATGTTGAGGCAGTTATCACTGAAGTTGAGAATCCAAATATTAATATCCAATTAGAACAACTTTTCTCTAAATATGAAAGAATTACAACATTAATCAAATCCTCTAATTTTGAATCTGGTACAATAATTCAAATAACGGAACTTAATGATATTTGGGATTTTGAAAAATTAAACAAATTATTCGGTAATTTAGAAATGCTTTTGCCACCAAGTGAACAATCTGATTTTTCAATTGACTTTTTATCGCTAAATAATATCGATCAATTTGGTACTGTGAAAAGAGCATATTATGACGATTTTGATTATAAAATTTCTGCAGATTACAACCAAAATAATGACGGGAAAATTAAATTACAAATTACTCGAAATGAACTTGATATTGATTCACTTGAAAATCGTTATGCAAAAGTATATGATTTTGAAACTATGAAGAAAGAGCCTTATAGACTTGAAGACTTTAAGGCAAAAAAAGTTTTAATTGAAAAATCTTTTGAGAATCTTTTTTCAAGAGATGTTGATAGAAATTTGTTACAGAGATTAGGGAAGTTTAATTTTACTTTTTATTTCTTAAAAAACACAATTTCTGATGATAAAGAAGACGGAGATTTAAAGAAGTTCCCTTATAATTCATTCAGCAGTGCTAATAGAAAAGCTTGGTTAAAAAAATTTGGGGGAGTTAAAATATTTAGAGATGATTTTCGAATTCGTCCATATGGCGAAAATGGAGATGATTGGCTAAAATTAGGAGAAAGACAATCTCAAAGTCCAGGTGGAGTTGCTCAAAGATTAGGTGGCTATAGAATTCGCCCAAATCAAATTGCTGGAACAATTAAAATTTCAAGACTTCACAATTTAGATTTCATTGATAAATCAGGACGAGAGGGTATAATCGAAAATGATGCTTTCGACCTTTTTAAAAATGTTCTGAAAGAAATAATTTCTTTATTTGAAAAAGATAGAAACACCATCATGTTTCATCTTTCAGAACTGCATAAACAGAATAATAAAGATGCAGAAAAGTTGAAAATGGCACAACTTGCGGCAGCTGAAGTAAGTTCTGATATCGATAATGAGGAGGGTCAAGAAGAGGAAAAGGAGAGTGAAAATAATAATGAGAATGAATCAAACAATTCTCAAAAAAATGAAAAAACAGACGAAAACTCTCAAAGTGATTTTACTGACCGAGAAAAAATACTTGCTGAAGGATTAAATATTCTTTCGAAATATAATGAAAATAAAGAAAAAGAATTACGTCTTTTAAGAAGTCTGTCTAGTGTTGGTCTGATAATCTCTTCTTTTGCACATGAAGTATCAAGTTTAAGGTCTAGACTCATTCCAAGAACTACATTTTTATTAAAAGAGTTAAAAAATCATTTGAACGAGGAGAAATTGGCAGAATTGGATATCGATGATAACCCCTTGTATATGATAAAGTTAATGCAAGACGAAGACATAAAATTAAAGCATTGGTTGGACTATTCCTTGAACACGCTCAAACGAGATAAAAGAGAGAGAACAAACCTTAATTTTAGTGATTATTTTTCAAGTTTTAAATCTACATGGGGAAAAGCATTGACTCAAAGAAAAATTAGTCTTATACTAAAAGGGGATGCCAACAAAAGCTTTATAATAAAAGCATTTGAAGTTGATATGGATTCTATATTTAACAACCTGTTATCTAATTCTTTAAATGCATTAAAAGGATTCCGAAGTGAGCAAAAAACTATTACTATTTCTTGGAAAATGACACAAGAAAATTATATAGAAATTTTGTTTTCTGATAATGGAAAAGGATTGGACCCTAAATATCATGAATACCCTGATGAAATTTTTAATCTAACTGAATCTTCAAAAAAAGACAAAAATGACAATGTTGTTGGCACTGGTTTAGGGCTATTTATAGTCAAATCAATAATTGAAGATTATAATAATTCAAGTATCAGCATAATAGGTATAGAGAAAGGAATGCAATTTAAAATAATTTTTAAACCAAAATAATGAAGTACAAAATTGCCCACATAGACGAGAGTGCTCAATCAATCAGTAATTTCTATCATTCCTTTAAAAATGATTTTGAAATAGTTAAAATACAAGTAAAGGAGGGTTCTACAATTGACTCTATAATAAAGTCAGCATTCGAAAATGAAATAGATGCAATCGTTGTTGATTATATGTTGGATGAAGAAGGTGACGTAGATTTTAACGGCAATCTTATTTTTGACAAAATCCGTCAACTTAGACCCCATTTTCCCATTGTTATGCTTACTTCTCATCAACCTCTAGCGATTGACCATAAGGAAGAAGTACATATCATTTACATTAAAGAGAATTTAGATGGTGAAAGTGAAGATGAGTTGCAAATTTTTAAAACAAAAATAAAATCCAATATTACAAACTATTATAAAAAAATTGAGGATACTAATAAAAAGATTGAGCAGCTTGTTGAAAAAAGAAATAATGGAACATTGGAAATTTTGGAAGAAGAGCAGCTTTCTAAGTTATTTATATTACATGACGAACTAAATCCAGATGGCAAAGATTTACCATCGAATCTTATACAAAAAGAATCAATTACTCAATTGAATGAATTTGTAGCTGAAGCCAAAGAAATTCTTGGAGAACTAAAAAAAATAAGTAAAAAATAAAATATGAGTTTTCGAGAATTGGATAAAATCCCTGAGCGCAGACCCATTGAAACTGAAGTCTCGCATTATAGTCAACATAGAAATGATTTAATTATTGATTTTAAAGGTAGATGCGGTTATTGCAATGATTTTCATACATATAGAGTCTCATCATTTGAAATAGACCATTTTATACCAAGAAAAAGAAATAAGCAGGTCTTTTTAACAAAAAAAACTGATAAATAATTTAGTTAAATCATATCTTATTTTC
>CAZHLZ010000298.1:0-4697 GCA_964532475.1 uncultured Chitinophaga sp. | reverse complement strand
CAAGAAAACACTTCAAATCTGAATCATTTATGACTTTTTCAGCAAACCCTAATTAGTGGCATTTATTTTTTTCTAGTATTAGTTTTTCAAGTTAACTAAGTAGCAATTTCGAGCACTAATCAGTTCCCATAAAAATATAAATCAATCAGATTTTCAGGCACTTTCAACTTATTTTTGTACCTTTGTGGACTTAAAAAAATAAATATGTCCCACAAAGCTGGTTTTGTTAATATAGTTGGTAGTCCGAATGTCGGAAAATCGACCTTAATGAACCGAATGATTGGCGAAAAACTGTCAATCGTAACATCCAAAGCACAAACAACACGTCATCGCATTCATGGAATCGTAAATGCCGATGATTACCAAATTGTTTTCTCCGATACGCCAGGAGTTGTAAATTCAGCGTATAAATTGCACGATGCAATGATGAGTTACGTCGAAACTTCTTTAAAAGATGCTGATATTCTATTGTTTATCACAGATATCTACGAAAGCGACATGAATCATAGCGAAACCTTACAACGCATTCAAAAAATGCAAATTCCGATTTTGGTTTTGATTAACAAAGTTGATTTAGGAACGCAAGAACAAGTTGTAAAACGCATCGAATTTTGGAAAAATAAAATCCCTCAAGCGGAAGTTTTTGCCGTTTCAGCACTTCATGGTTTTAATCACGATGCTGTTTGGAACAGAATTTTAGAATTGTTGCCTGAAAGTCCTGCTTATTTTGATAAAGAAGAAATTTCTGACCGTCCAATGCGCTTTTTCGTAGCGGAAATGGTGCGTGAAAAAATATTTTTATTTTGCGACAAAGAGGTTCCCTATTCTTGTCAAGTGGAAATTGACACCTACGTGGAAGAACCGGAAATTATCAAAATTCGAGCATTTATCATCGTAGAACGCGATTCTCAAAAGGGAATTATCATTGGAAAAGGTGGTGATATGCTTAAAAAAATCGGTCGCGAAGCCAGAAGAGACATAGAAAAATTTGTTCAACAAAAAGTGTTTTTAGAAACTTTCGTTAAAGTGGATAAAGACTGGAGAACAAGTGATTTGAAATTAAAGAAATACGGATATTAATTGATTACAGATTAGAAGATTTCAGATTGGCAGATTGCAATTAAATCTGTAATCTGCCAATCTGAAATCTGTAATTTACAAAAGAAAATGAGTAACATAATAGCAATAGTTGGGAGACCAAACGTAGGTAAATCAACCTTATTTAATAGATTAACGGAATCAAGAAACGCAATTGTAAAGGAAGTCAGTGGGGTAACTCGTGATCGAATTTATGGACGAGGCGAATGGAATGGTGTGCAATTTTCTGTCATCGACACAGGAGGTTACATCAATGGTTCGGAAGATATTTTTGAAGAAGAAATCAGAAAACAAGTGGTAATCGCAATCGAGGAAGCAGACGTTATTGTTTTCATGGTTGATGTTACAACAGGAATTGTAGACTTAGACGAAACTGTCGCAAGATTGCTTCGAAAATCAAAGAAAAAAGTGTTTGTTGCTGCGAATAAAGTAGATAGCACCGAACGTTTTGGATTATCTTCAGAATTTTGGTCTTTTGGATTAGGTGATGTCTATGATTTATCAGCAGTAAGCGGTGGTGGAACAGGAGATTTATTGGATGATGTTGTAAAATGTTTTGACAAAAATGTAAATTTAGATACAGAATTAGACTTGCCTCGAATTTCAGTTGTTGGGAAACCAAATGTTGGAAAATCTTCCTTAATCAATGCATTGACTGGTGAAAACAGAAACATCGTTACCAATATTTCAGGTACAACGCGAGATGCCATCAATACACGTTTTAAGGCTTTTGGATTTGATTTCTTATTAATTGACACTGCAGGAATTCGTAAAAAAGCAAAAGTTACCGAAGACATTGAATATTATTCTGTTTTACGTTCAGTGAGAACCATCGAAAGCTCAGATGTTTGTATCTTCATGATTGATGCCACAGAAGGAATTCAAAAGCAAGACTTGAACATTTATTATATGATTGAAAAAAACAATAAAGGCGTTGTAGTTTTAGTCAATAAATGGGATTTGGTTGAAAAAGACCATAAAACAAGTTTGGAATACGAAGAAAAAATTCGTGAACAATTGGCACCTTTCAACGATGTTCCAATTATTTTTACTTCAGCCTTGACAAAACAACGTATTCATAAAGCTTTAGAAACAGCAATGTCTGTGTATGAAAATCGTATCAAAAAAATCACCACTTCTGAATTAAACGATTTCTTGTTACCAATCATTGAAGCAACTCCTCCCCCATCAACAAAAGGGAAAATGGTCAAAATTAAATATGTAACACAATTACCAACTCACGCGCCAGCATTTGCATTTTTCTGCAATTTACCACAATATGTGTTGGAAAGTTACAAACGATTTTTGGAGAATAGAATTCGCGAGCACTATAATTTTACAGGGATTCCAATTCGTATCTTTTTTAGAAAGAAATAGTTTTTTTACTGATTTTTGTCATTTTTCAGGTCGTGTTTTGGGTGTAAATTTGTTAATACTTAATTCATGAGCTATGAAAACTATTTTAGGAATTTCCATTCTACTTTTAATCTCATTTTCTTGCAAAAAAGAACCAGGAAAACTGAGATATAAAGCACTATTTAACACCGATTTTAACGGCCAAAAAGATGGTGAAGGCGATACGCTTTTCACAATTTATGGAGATTACATTGGGAGTATTACACCTAAACATTTTTCGTGTAAAATGAGTATGTTGATGTTTCAAGATCATCTAGGTGATGATGCTCACATGGTTTCATTTGTTGATGGACACGACAATGATCCAAACTATGAAATTGCATCGTATGCAGACTTTTCGGGCAATAAAGAGGTGGAATTTGACCCAATTTTATATAGCAAAGATATGAGGGATGGACTTTTTGAGCAAAAAGAAGTAAATTTTCGCTTTTTAACCTTTAGCCCTATTTATTTCAAGCATGAGTTTGAACTTCCGATTGAATATTTAAGTTTGATAAATAATCCAAATTTCTCCTTAAAAGATTCTGAATTTCAATACGATACACTATCGAATACAATTCATGTGAAAAATCAAAAAGACTTTTCTTATGGAGCAATTCATGGTAATACTAATTCAGCCCCTCAAGGTTTTACATTAGTTTTAGGGAACACCGATTCAAGTTACATTTACAATTATGCTGGAATAGAATTACCCGAAGCTCAGCAATTTCCTTTTTGGAATCAGACCTGGATGAATGTAATTCGCAGCAATAAATACGATAACGTAACTATTGTTATGCCTGACAAAGGTGAAAGTAGAACCATGTATTCAACCATTTCTTTTTACAATCAAAATTTAATTCAAATTTATGCTGGAAATGACAATATTCCTTACACGGAAGACGATGTTTTCATGTATGCTCCTCGCTTTTGGGATAGAATTCACGTGAAACTAGAAATGAGGGATTAGGGAGAAACCTAAAACGGGAAACCAATTCCAAAACTGATTTGAGGTCTAAATGGCTTTGGCATTTCCTTTTTATAATTTTCAATTCCAAACACAGCAATTCCCTCATCGTAATAGGGCTGACGAGATTGGAATACCCATTTTGCACCTTGAGGTAAGGCAGGATTTGTAAGTGGGAATCCGACATCAACACGAATAACGAAGAAACTTAAATCCATTCGCAAACCAGTTCCTGCAGTAAGTGCAATTTCTTTGTAGAAGTTTTTAGTAAACTGGCTTCCAATACGATTATTGTCATAGTTATATGTCCAAATATTACTTGCATCCATAAAAAATGCAGTTTTAAAAGTCGTTGATAAGGAATAACGTAACTCACCAAACAAACCAATTCGAATGTCTCCAATTTGTGTGGCAGTTTTATTTTTGTCTAAGTAGTATTTGTAAGAACCAGGACCTAAGCTTCTTGCTCTCCAACCACGATTATCATTGGATCCACCGGAGAAAAAACTATAATCAAAAGGAAGAGAAGTCGTTTTATTTCCAACTGGAACCCCAAAACCAGCAATTGCTCGACCATGTAAAGATGACTTTTTACTTAGAGGATATCCTACGATGATGTCGTTATCAAAACGGATAAATTCAGAGAAACCAACTCCAAAAACCTTGGTTTGACCACTTTCAGTTGTATCTTTTAATCCAAATCGACTTAAAATTAAACCTGCTGTAGAAAAAGAGGCATTATAAACTAAATTGATCTTCTTTTTATTTTCAACAAACTTGTTATTGAACTCATACATCACTTTAAAATCTTCCCAGATAAATTGGTCACTGTATGCGTTCTTTAAAAATAGGTCGTTGTTTGCGTCTAATTTTGCTTGGAAAACTGCACTCGGATCAATTTGAACGTATTTAATCGCAGCAGCAGGAAATCCAAATTGAATGACTTGTGTTTTTTCTACATAAAATTTCCATAAGTAATTGAACTGAAATACTTTTCTAACAAAATCCTCTCGTTTCTGAAAATTATATGCCGTTGATAAAACCGTTCTTGGACGATGTCTTTTAGACAATTTCGTAGCACTTCTCAAAATAAATAAACCTGGTAAGTCTAACTTAATCGAAGGTCCAATTTCAAAGGTGTTAAAACTTCTGGAAGAACTTGTACTTGGAGCAGAACCATCTAAATTTTCCTCAAAAATGGGTGGTTGAGACTCAAAACCACCACTAAAACTACGGG
>CAZHLZ010000297.1:0-4697 GCA_964532475.1 uncultured Chitinophaga sp. | reverse complement strand
TAAAGTATTCCAAAACCCTTTGATAGACCGCTTCTTTATTCAGTCTATCAAGTTCAGCTAATACCTTGGAAGACTTTTCATTTACATTTTCTAATTTCAATGATTCTGATACAACTGAGCTTTTAAGGTCTTCATTCTTTTTAATGAATAATTTAAATGCGACTTTTAATTCACTTAAAGATTTATGTATTTCTGTTTCAAACTCTTCAATCGTTTTTCCGTTTAGTGTTAAAGCAATGTTATCAAGAACTTTTATATGTAATTCTAACTCTTTTGTAAGTTTCAATTTTGAATCAGAAAGTTTTTTCAGTTCGTCAAAAATTTTTGCGTGATTTTTTTCAATTTCTCTTAATTTTTTGGTGATTTCAGTCACTAATCTCTCTCTTCCTAATTTAATTGATTCATTTAGTTGAAAAATGCTTTTATTCTTGTCGTCTCTTTCTTTCAGTAGGCTTGAAAGGACATTTGACAATAGACTGTTATTAGATATTTTTGAAGCTAAAACACTAAATGATTCATATTGATGTTCACACAATGGACAAGTACTTGATTGGCTTTTATTTATGATTTCAGAACCTTTTGAAATAAATTGTTCAACTTCTTTTTGAAAATTTTCATTTGCTTCGATCTTAGAATTTATTTCATAGAGAAACTTTCTTTCATTCGTTACCAATATCTCATTTTCTTTAAGTTCGTTAATAAGTATTTCATTATTAGAATACACTTCATCCGAAATAGTAGGATAAACACCTGAGCCTATTTCTTGAATTGATGTTTTGAAATTATTAATTAGTATTTCCAATATACTTATTTCCTTTTCAAAACTTGTAATTGTTGTATCACTTTCAGATATTTTTATTTGGGTATCTAGTATTTTCAAATTCGCAATTCTAAAGTCCTCTTTAAGTTTAGGTATTTCAGAAATTGTTTTTTCTAAATCAGAAATTTGCTTATGTAAAGAACTTTGTTTTAAAGATGTTTCACTTTCATTTTGTCTTAAAGCACTTAAACTTATTGTTATTCCCGAAAACTCGTTTTTCAGTTCTTCATTTTCTTTCCTTTTTGCAGAAATTTCTTTGATTATTTTTTCATACTCTTTAAAGTCATATTGTAAAGATTCGAGAAATTGTTTTTTCGTACTTAGGTCAACATTTAGCTTTTTAATTGAATCGATCTCATTAGTATACTTTTGTTTTTTATCAAACTTATCAAGAATAGAATTGTTTTCTTTGAATTGTTTTTCAAGTTTCTCTATTTGACCCTTTGATTCAAAATACTTAGTCAATCCTTCAATATCTTCATTACCTGATAAGAAAATGTCTAAATACTTTATATGTGCACTGGCTTTTATGATTTCAAATTCAATGTCACTAATTCTTTCTGATATTCTGTTTGAAAAATTAAGGGAATCCTTTTCAGAAAAAGATTTGTCAATCTCTTTTAAATTTTCTCCCTGCTTGTTAAGTGAAATTATTTTTTCATTTACTTTCTTAAGAATATCCTTATCTCCCTCAAATTGCAATTCTAATTGAATCCCGTATAACTCTTTTGTAAATACCTCAATCTTCTTATTATTGAGTACTATTAGACTGGTTAGCTTCTTATAGTACTCATCTAATTTTTTGTCGCCAAAATATTCTATAAATCTCTCGTATCTTTCTTCTGGTTTATCTTCTTTTAAGAATGCATCAATCCATTCCTGAGATAGAATTGTCGTTTTAAATTCTTTGTTTTTTGTAGCTTTTGGGTCAAATTTGTAATCATAACCCGCTTTTGTTTTGGGTTTTTCGATTACAGTTTCAATTGGCTCTTCTGATTCTACTGTGTATAACTTAATATAGGAAGGCAAGTCCTCTTCGGAGTTATTATTTCTAAGAAAGTACTGTGTTTTATTTGCTCTGATGTTTCGCTCAGATTTAACTGAGTTAAATAGTTCTTTACCATTTCCTTTCCTCAAAAAACGATCAATATTATTTGTAATGCCATACTCAACTGCATCATAAAATGATGTTTTACCAAATCCGTTCGGCGCATACAACGAAATAAAATCCGCATTGGAACCATTTTCATGAGTAAAATCAAAAGTTGCGTCTTCTGCTTTGTCATATGCACGGAATGCTTGTATTTCAACCTTTTTAAATTTCATTGTTGTATGCTTTTTCTATAGAATCCAACGCATCTTGTAAATCATCTTTTAGACTTATTTTGTCTAATATCTTAACTAGAATGGCGTTCTTTTTTAACGTAGATTTATGTTTGCCAACTACATTAATTTGAAAATTATCATTTGTAATATGCTCTGATATTTCATCTTCAATTTCTTTTTTTGTAATTGTCTTACAATTTTCAATTACAATTTTCCTACTGCTGAATTTGTTATTCTCAATTTCATATTTTATTGATTTCCCAAGTGAACCCTCTGTGAAATAGAAGATATAAAAATTCCATTTTGAATAATCGTCCTTTATTGTAGGTATAAATTTTGCAGTTAAGTAGCTGTTGAATTCTTTCCAATGATTTGTTAAAATTGTATCGTCATTGAACTTAACAATGCAAACGAGAATTTCTCCTCCATAATGAACTTTTCCAATAGAAAAATGATTCAGTTCAAAAACTGAATTTATTTCGTCTGTGATTGGAAGTTCAATTTTATTAAATAACTCCTTTTGTGACATCTTTTATTTTTTGAAGAGAGTTAGAAGCAGTAATTGTTGTAAACTCGCTGTAATTATCGATAACGTGTTTTTGAAACTTAAAAATATGCACTATTGTCAAGTCATTGAACGGGTTAGTAACAGTATTGCTTATATTCATTTCATTACTTGGAACTGTACAAATATCCCCAATATACCCTTTGTCAAGTTCTACAGTTGTAGGTTTTTTATCAAATGTTGAGCCAACAACAACAATACCGCCTTTTTCAACTTCTGATAAGTCAGACCTGTAAATGTCTTCTAATTTTGAAATCCATTCTTTTGAATCTGTAAAGAACATCTTTTTAGATTTATGAATACGTTTCAATTCATCTATTGTAATTTTTTGTTCCTCATGTAGTTGATTAATTGAAAGCAATTCTAAAAATGAAATCCATAATTCTTTATGGTTAATTATACCCTTTTCTGTACCTGAAATAAGTAAAGAATCTTTGTAAATATTAATCAGTTTTTGAGGAGTAAAATCATTGCATAGACCCTTAGCGATTATTTGCAGTTCATTTTGAATTAGAGATTTTTTTTGTTCTGCAACTTGAATTCCGGTAAGAGGGAAAATATCATTAATTAATCTATCAAATGAACCTATATAGGGAGGAAATAACTTAGATAAATCATTTTGGTTTTCTTCTATAATTTCATCAAAGAATGATAGAGGCATAAAATCAATTCTACCTAATTGTTCAACACCATCTGTTGCTGACATTTGTTTTTGAATCCCTGCAAGGAGAAAACAACTTTCTTCAATTTTAATAATTCCACCTCCAGATTGTCCAACAATTTCATCTCGATTAGCTATCCTGTTTAATTCGGCTTCAAAATATCCGTGCTGCTTCTTATTCTGGATTTCTAATTTATTATCTCTAAATGAGTATGAGTTATTTACCCTTGAATTAGGATGTCCACACAAATAATATCCATTTCTATTTTCAGAAGATAAATCATCTCTGAGCAATGGTTCAATTCCTTCTACTTTTTGAACTTTAACAATTGCAGCATCTTTATTTTCATCAGGATGGATAAAGGGCGTTCCTATTATATTGAAAGTCTCATTTATTATATTATTATCTTCATCCAATGTTTGCCTAATGATTAATGGTTGATTGTTACCAAATATAACATGTTTAGCTGTTAAAACATAACTATATTCATTATTAATTGGTTGGAATAAACAACCGCTTCCACCCTCAACTTTTACTGTGTATTTCGGCAATAAATCTCTTCTAGCCATCATTCAAAAGTAAATTCGTTGTTCTTTGTACTGGTTGGTTTGAAATTTGGAAAATCAGTATAATCGTCTTTGGAGAATATTCGTTCAATTTGTTCTGGATAATTAAAGTAAACTTCACAATTACCATTAACAGATGCAAGTCTTGCAAGAAACTGTTTGTTTGGATGAGCATGTTTGTCTCCATTCGTACTTATCACGTATTTATTAGTTATTATTAGTTCCAACATTTCTTTACTATTATTTGCTTTGCTACCGTGATGAGATATTTTTACCAATTCAGCTTTTAATGGCTTTTCTTTTGAATACCCAAATGCTTTTAAAGAATCTGCTACTACTGTAGGGTGTGCATCAGCCAAAAAAACAAAGTTCTTCTTGTCAAGTGACATTATAAAAGCAATTGAACTGCCGTTATGAATTGCTGTATCTTCCTTAAATTCGTCTTTTTCAATAAGTTGTCTCAGTGTTAGTTCGTAGTCATTTTTCTCAGCTGAGGTGTCCAGTGATTCTGGTTTTTCTTTTTCCCATTTACCAAGTAAAATTTTTAATTTATCAGGGTTTGGTGACAAAATTTTAAACTTAATGCCCAGGTATTTAAAATACTCTAATGAAACAACAACACTTCTGTCCCAAATTCCGTTTTCTTCAATGTAATCCTCAAACTTTACTCCTTGTCCAATACTTGTAAGAGTGCTTTCAACAGGAATTTCTAATAGATTTTCTGCTATTTCTTGCTCGTCAAAATATTCAGAAATAAG
>CAZHLZ010000296.1:0-4710 GCA_964532475.1 uncultured Chitinophaga sp. | reverse complement strand
TGAAGACGAAAAGTGCTTTGGCAAAAAGCAAAACTTTGAGGTAGTAAGCAAAAAGGCTTCTTCTTGAAAACGCATCTACCTTTCTACAAACGACGCAAAAAAATCAAAACTCGCTTATTTCGACTTCGCTCAATACGAGTCACTCAAACACTTGATTTTTTTTCGCTTACTTTTTGTGAAAGGTGCCAGATTTACGTTTTCTAGGCACAATTGATTGGACAAATTCATTTTAATGGATTAATTACAATTTACTGATAAAAGTTAGATTAATCAATTAATTGTAACCTCATTCCCTCAATTCCACGAAACCTTGGATGATTTTTAATTCATTTTCAATTGGGTCGAGGTAATTGATGGTCCAGGTGTAAATGCCTAGTTGAGCTTTTTTGCCGTTACAAGTACCATCCCATTTTTCGTCTAAATTTGAGGTAGAAAAAACCAATTCTCCCCAACGGTTGTAAATAGAAAAAACATATTTTTCATTCGTAATGTCCCGAATTATTGGGAAGAAAGTATTATTAATTTCATCGCCATTTGGTGTGAATGAATTTGGAACAAAAACACTCGGTTTTCCTTCAATTTGAACTAGTTTGCAAAATGTGTCTGCACATGAAATGTCGTTTTCGATGTACAAACAAACTAAATAATTCGCTCCTTTTTCATTTGGGAAATGGAAAATAGGATTTGTTTCAAAACTTGAATCTAAATCTGAAAATGTCCACAAATAGGAGTTAGCACCAGAACTTTCATTCAAAAAAAGGATTTCTGTATCGTAAACATCTGTTTTTTCTGGAGAAAATGAGAATAATGCTGTTGGAGCAAAAACATCGCTCACATTTACATTTACCTGCATTGTATCTTTACATCCATTGTTATTGGTTCCAATTAATTCATAGCTTATTGCTTCATCGATAGAAACAAAAACTGTGGAACTCGTTGTATTGTCAAGTCCTAAAGGAGGTGACCATTGATAAAAGTCGGCGCCAGATGCTTGCAAAACACCTGCAGAGCCAATGCATAAATTCAAATCGTTACAGACTAAATTCGGTTTAGGAAGTGAAGCAACGACGGCAGTTTCTGTAATTTCACATCCATTTATGTCTTGCACGGTGAGTTCGTAATTTCCTGCACAAAGATTTGAAAATGCATTTTGATTTAAAGGTGAATGTAACCAAAAAAAAGTAAAAGGAGCTTGTCCACCAAATACATTTGCCGCGATTGAGCCATTACACAAATTATCGCAGGATGACAATGTATTAAATTGAATATCCAGAGCAGGATTTTGAGTAAGTGTAAAGCTTAAATTTGCTGTACAAGCATTTGTTTTTGAAATTTCACAGGAATAATTTCCAGCTGTGAGATTGGAAATTGAACTACTTGTTTGTGGCGGATTTGTGTTCCATAAAAATGTTGCATTTTGATCAGCAATTATGGATATTTCACCAGTATTTTCGCCGAAACAAGCAATGTCTGTTTCTGTACTTTCTATGTCTAAAATTGTAATTGTTTTGGAGGAAAAACCGGGTTCATTGCAGGGACCTGAAGTTCTTAAAATAACGGTATATGTTCCAGGGCCTGAAAAATTATGAATTGGATTTTCTACACTTGAACTATTTTGTGCTCCAGAAGCTGGATCGCCAAATTCCCACAGAAATGTTTGTGAGCAATTTACAGATTGGTTTAGAAAACTTACATTGCTTGAATTAAGGCAAGTATAGGTGAAGTTCGAGTTGTACGGAGATGTGTTTTCTATTAAAATGTCGTCAATGGCAATTCCATCAAAATTGTTGCAACTATTTCCTGAGCCAAACAAAAAACGAAATTTTACGGAACTTTCACCTGCCAATTCACTCATGCAATGTTTAGCTGTCACCCAATCACCGCTTCCATTTCCGCCTGTGCAAGAACCACTTGTATTGCCAATTCTACCAGACCATCCATGTTTTGGATCAGCGGAAGTAATCCACGTGATGTCGTTGTGGTTGAACCAATTGGCTGTCACGCAATCATCTCCATCATTTACCGAACCTAAATTTTCCCAATTTGAACCATCATCCAAACTGTATTGAAAAGTTAATCCGTCCCAACGGTATTCTGTTTCCCAAAATAATTTAAAGGAAATCCATGGGTAATCTAAAGCTGTAAAATCGAAGCAAGGACTTTCAAGGAACGAGAGTTGCAAATCATTGTAAGAAGAACCTGTTAAATCACCAACACACCAAGATCTTATTCCTTCACCTGCATTTGAAATTGTTGGATGAGCAGGAGTTCCCCACGTCCAATCAGAATTAGTTCCTCCACTTGTCCAAGCGGGATTGGCTTCAAAATTTTCATTATACGGGAAAGTATTAATACATTGAGCTTCTATATTTTTTGTCAAAAGAATACCTGAACAAATTAGAATTTGAACTTGTAATTGAAAGAGATATTTTTTTAAAATAATCATTGCTCGTTCCTGAAAAATTCGGATAATAAAATTCCTGTGGCGATGGAAACATTTAATGATTCAGCTTGACCAAAGCGGGGAATTTTAATTTTTTGAGTCACCAATCTTTCTATTTCTGGAGAAATTCCTTTTCCCTCATTTCCTAAAATCAAAATTGCTTTTGGAGTCATTTTTTTGGCATAAACCGATTCACCTTCTAAAAAAGCTCCATAAACTGGAAGTTTTTTTGAAATTATAAATTCATTTAAATCTTGATAAATAACATTGACCCGAAATAAAGAACCCATAGAAGCCTGCACAACTTTTGGATTGAAAACATCGGCAGAATTTGGGGAGCATACTATTGTTTTCACATTGAACCAATCAGCCAATCGAATGATTGTTCCCATATTTCCTGGATCTTGGATTTCGTCTAAAGCAATATAAAAATCTGACAAAGAATTGTCTTCATTTTTCCACATTTTGCAGATTGCTACGACTTTATTTGGATTTTTTAAACAAGAAATTTGACCTAATTCTGAATTGCTAATTTCTTCGTTATTAACAAGTTGAATGTTTTCGTTTTGAAATTCTTTTGTATAATAAATACTTTCAATGATGGAAGGCTTGAAAGCTAGTATTTCGCTCACAATTTTTTCCCCTTCAGCAATAAAAAGGGACGATTCATCGCGGTATTTTTTTTGATGTAAGGATTTTAAAAATTTAATTCTATTTTTGGAAAGCATTATGACCTGATTTTTATTATTTTTGCTGAAATTCTCTGAAATTATACCTTGAAAAAGTTTAAACTTAAATATTTTATTACTCTTCTCATATTTTTGAGCCTAAATTCATGTAAGTTAACGAAAAATGTTCCCGAAGGTTCCCATTTAGTTGATAAAAATACAATAAATTTTGTTGATGACAATTTAAACATCGATGAAGTAAATTTAATTATTCGCCAGCAAGCAAATCGCAAGTCATTTGGAGTCCGCTTAAAATTGATGGTTTACAACGCCATGGATTCTGCAAAAGTTGAAAAATCAAGAAAACGTCACTTGGTAAAAATTATTGAAAAGAATAAGAAAAAATCTGAAAAACAACTAAGAATCAACACCAAAAGAATAGAAAAAGCGAAACGAAAAGGAAAAACGAAATATACGGAGCGCATCATTCCGCTTCTTGATACAGTAAATCCCAAATTGACTTTTAGAGAATGGATTAAATTTAAACGTGGGGAAAAACCAGTAATTTTTGATTCTTCGGCGTATCGAAAATCAGTAGAACAATTAAAGGCCTACATTGTCAAAAAAGGATATTATTATGGAGATGTGAATGCAAGTTATGTTGATTTGGAAAAAAATCCGAAAAGACGTCAAATAACTTATGAAATCAAATCTGGTAAGGCCTACACCATAGATAGTTTTTACATTGTTGCTAATAATCCCGTTTTGAAAAGCGAATACGAACGTTTTTTGAGAAAACAATTGTATAATCCAATTTTAAAAGAAAAGTTCGACCGAGATTTATTGGATGATCATCGATATCAAGTGGCAAAATATATGAAAGACCGTTCTTTGTATGGTTTTAGTCCTTCCAACGTAAGTTTTGAAGCAGATACCAACAAACGTGACATGAGATTGGTATTGAAAATCATTCTAGGAGATAGACAAGTATTGGTTGGAGATTCAATTGTTTACCGTCCTCATCAATTTACCTACGTCAACGATGTTGTTTTTCACCTAATTGACACAAGTTATGTGAAAAGAAGTTTCAAAAATATTGTTGCTGAAAAGGAATTACCATTGATTGAAAACGGCTTTGTTCGAACTTTAGATACCTTGAGTTACAAGAGTATTTATTACACCAAACAAGACGTAAAAAAGAGAAAAAAAGACGGCTTAATTGTGACCACCAAGATGTTAAACCCTTGGAGGTTTGCAAAATTTAATTACAATGTAAAACCTGCGGTAAAACCTGCTTTACTTGAATTGCAAAATTATTTGGAATTCACCAATGTTTACAAGGATTATTACATTGATCGTTCGTACAATCGTTTGATGCAATTAGACGTATTTCAAACCATAAAAATTGATGTCAAGGAACTTGAAAACTCAAATAAGATTGATGTTCATTATTATTTAGTTCCCTCCAAAAAACAAAGTTTTAATGTGGAGCCGCGTTTTACCAATTCCAACGGTTTTTTAGGTTTAGCTGCATCTCTTAATTACAACAATAAGAATTTATTTCGTGGTTCTGAAAAACTAACCCTTAGTTTTAGTGGT
>CAZHLZ010000295.1:0-4736 GCA_964532475.1 uncultured Chitinophaga sp. | reverse complement strand
AAATTGTTAGTAAGTAGAAATGAAGTAATCAATGCATTAATTGATATTTCTAATGTTCAAAACGAGTTTTTAGAAAAATCGTCCAAATTGGAGTCAGATCAATTTTCTGTAATCAGCGACAAATTAGATGCATCATCCAACAAGGTAAAATTACAAAACCAGCTCAAAAATTACCAAGTTAGACAAGGTTTTTATTACATTACTGCCCCAACAAGTGGTTATTTAACAAAATTAATTCGATCTGGAATTGGTGAAACAATTAAGGAAGGCGAAGAAATGATGACTATTATGCCAGCTAAGTTCGATTTCGCCGTCGAATTTTATGTTGATCCGATTGATTATCCTTTGATAAAAAAGGGTTCAAAAGTTCGTTTAATTTTTGACGGTTGGCCTGCTGTCTTCTTTACTGGTTGGCCGAATACTTCATTCGGAACCTATGGCGGAGAAATATACGCCATTGACAATTTTATTTCACCGAATGGAAAATATCGTGCCATGGCAATTCCAGACAAAAAAGATAAAAAATGGCCTGAAGGAATACGTGTTGGAGGTGGAGTAAAAACATTTGCATTACTAAACGATGTTCCGATTTGGTATGAATTATGGAGAAATTTGAATGGATTTCCACCAGAATATTATACCGGAATTCAAAATACCCCTGACGTAAAAACGGACAAAAAAAAATAATATCTTCAGTAAATAGATTTGAAAAATGCTCAAAATCAAACACATATTAATTCTTTTCGCCATCGTCTCTAGCTTTTTGACTTATTCTCAAAAAACATTGAGTTTTGAAGAGTTCAAAGTACGATTGTTGGAACATCATCCAGTTATCAAACAAGCAAAAAATAATATTTTATCTGGAGAATATGAAGTAATGAAAGCAAAAGGTCAACTTGATCCAGCTTTCTATTCTGATATGAGTGCCAAACAATTTGAAGGCAAAGAATATTACAATTTATCTAATTCTGGTTTAAAAATTCCAACATACTTGGGAATTGATTTCAAAACAGGTTACGAAGTAAATAAAGGTTATTATATTAATGGAGAAAGTCAAACACCTGGAAGCGGTTTGTGGTATGCAGGAATAGAAATTCCTTTGGGTGAAGGTTTATTTTTTGATGAACGCAGAGAAATGATTCAAAAAGCAAAAGTTTTTCAGCAAATGAATGAAAATGAACAAAAGTTGTTTGTCAATGATCTAATTTTAGACGCATTTGCAAGTTATAATTTTTGGATTGAAAGTTTTCAAAAGCTAAAAATTGCTGAAGAAGGACTTAGTTTTGCGAAAATACGTTTTGTAGGGGTAAAAGAAAGTGCTATTCAAGGCGATATCCCAATCATTGACACTGTTGAAGCGAAAATACAATTGCAAATTAGGGAATCCGAGTTACTTCAAAGACAAAATGACTACAAAAATGCGCAGCAGACACTTAATTTGTATTTATGGACAGAAAATTTAGTCCCACTAGAATTAGAAAATGAAACAGTTCCAAGCAATGATTTCATGTTAAACTTTCAAAGCGAAAAATATTCGTTACAAAATCTAGATGAAAACATTACTGCGAATCCTTACGTTCTGAACTATATGTATAAATTAGAGCAACTAAATATTGAGGAACGATGGAAGAAAGAACAACTGAAGCCAGATATTAATTTAAGTTACAATCCACTTTCTCGACCTGTTGGTAACAATCCTTTTGCTGAGTATTCGCTGAATAATTATAAGTTTGGATTACAAATTTATGTCCCACTTTTCATGAGAAAAGAACGTGGGAGCTACAAACAAATTAAGCTGAAAGTTGAAAATGCGACTTTAGATGTGAGTTACAAGACTGCAGAATTGAAACAAAAAATAACAATTTTACGAAATGACATTTTCACTTTAAATGAGCAATTAATCATTCAAAAATTACAAGTAGAGCAAGCAAAACAACTTCGTGATTCTGAACAAACCAGATTTGATATTGGTGAAAGTTCACTTTTCATGATCAATACGCGTGAGCAAAATTATTTGAGTATGAAAATAAAATCAATAGAAATGGAAGCGAAAATGAAGATCTTGGAGTACAAATGGTTGTGGATCTTTAATGAAATCGCAAAATAGACTCAAGTATTTGTTTAACAATTGGTTAAGGTGATAATTATCCGTTGCAATATCCGTTCTGCAACGGCTTTAGAGCAAAAAAACATCACATTTCGAAAAGATTTATCGCAATGCATCAAATCCTTTCAAGCAAAAATGTCAATTATAAGCATTTATTCCCTCAACGGATTATTTCATACTAAAAAAAACAACAAAAGCGGGAAAATCTAAAATAAAATTTTAACTTTGCGTTCAAGCTTTTTTGAAAATATATACTATGTCAAATAATTTATTAAAAGGAAAAAAAGGCATCATCTTTGGTGCATTAAACGAGCAATCAATTGCTTGGAAAGTAGCGGAACAAGCTCATGCTCAAGGTGCTACATTCGTATTAACAAATGCACCGATTGCAATGAGAATGGGTGAAATCAATGGTTTAGCAGAAAAAACAGGAAGTACAGTTATTCCTGCGGATGCAACAAGTGTTGAAGATCTTGAGAATTTAGTTACAAAAGCAACAGAAATATTAGGAGGTAAAATTGATTTTGTACTACATTCTATCGGAATGTCACCAAACGTACGAAAAGGAAAACATTACACTGAGTCTGATTATAAATTCTACAATCAAACGATGGATGTTTCTGCGATTTCACTGCACAAAACTTTGGCAACATTATACAAACATGATGCAATCAATGAATGGGGTTCAGTTATTGCGCTTACTTATATTGCTGCACAACGTATTTTCCCTGATTACAATGATATGGCTGATGCTAAATCATTGTTAGAATCCATCACTCGTTCTTTTGGATACCATTATGGAATCAAAAATAAAGTAAGAATTAATACAATTTCACAATCTCCTACATGGACAACTGCTGGTAGTGGTGTTAAAGGATTCACAGAATTCATCAATTATTCTGAACAAATGTCTCCACTTGGAAATGCATCTGCATTAGCTTGTGCTGATTATTGTATCGCCATGTTCTCAGACTTAACGAAATACGTGACAATGCAAAACTTGTTTCATGATGGAGGATTCTCCAACACAGGTGTAACACAACAAGTTATTGAAAAATTTGGAGAATAAGTTCTACTCGATAAATAATTTGAAAAGCGGTCATTTTTTGATCGCTTTTTTTATTACATTTGCAGTGGTACGCTTGAAATTGTTCAAGAAAGAGACCATTCTCGTTTAATCGAGAGACCCATGCAGTATATTTTGAAGCTTAACATTTTTAACATAAGAGGAAGCAATGTTTTTTAATGGCGGGCCACAACTTTCGAGTTTGCAGCAATGCAACAGTGGATTACAAAGAAAAAACTGTTAATCTAATCGTTCGTTTCTGAAGTCTTCAGAAATTCAGCTGCATGGGTTTTTAGTTTTATTCATGAATTTTATTTGAAAATTGTTGAATTAACAATAAGAATAAAGAATATTTTTAAATAATGATTCTTATTAAATTATTTTTTGTAAGTTTGTTTCGATTCAATTTCTGTTAAATGACAAAAAAACAAATTCTATTTTCGTTATTAATTCTAACCTTAATTTCCTCCTGTTCTGGTGAAAATAAGACAAAGAATTCATCAAATTTCAGAAAAAATTTAATTAATCCATATTATATTGACCAGATTTTCAACACTCCAAATAATTTTGGAAGTTTTTGGATTTCAAAACACATCAATCAATTAGATGTCAATAAAATATCAATTTCATTAAGAGGTGGAAGTAATCCAGATGACATTTTAGAAAAATACCATTATTCATTTGATGAAAATGGAAATAATGACAATTATTCCTATTTATATAGAAACACAATTCTAGATACCATCAACCAATCAAATTTTGAATATGTCAACAACAGTTTATCTAAAATTAACATTTACAAATATTATGGAGTAGGAAATTTACCTCCAGTTATTGTTCAAAATACAGAAAATTCAACTATTTTCATCAAGTCCAAAGCGAACGGAAAAAATGATTCTCTCTTCTTTTATCCAAATGTAGAAAACCCAAAGGTCATTATAGATAAAATTGGGAAATTTATCAATTATATGGAAATTTTTGTGCGTGTCGGAGCGACCAAAAAAGAAATTATTGATCAGTTAAATTCCGTTTATCCTTACCTTTCAGATTTTGAACTTGCAGACAAAACAATTACTTATGTGAAAGATGGATTACCAATTGAAAGTTATCATTTAGGTGAAAATTGGATTCAATTAGAAAGAGCGCAGCAATGGGAATACAACAAATACAATCAGGTAATACATTTTAAAGAATGGATGCATGGAACAATGATTAAGAATGTAGACATTATGTACAACGAAAATTCTCTACCGAAAAAAATTATTTTAAACAGAAAAAAATACTTAATTAACTACAGCAAAAATTAAGTAATATGCTGTCTAAAGAAGAATTAAAAGAGAAAAAGTTACAATTTTGGGATGAATTAAAAAAAGAACTTGCCAAAGAAAAATCTGCAAGTGGCAAGCGAATAAATTGGCTCTCCTACCCCACTGAAATCAAAAATATTTACCTAAGACTAAATGTCACTAAAAAAGAAATTGAACTAAATTTTGACATACAATTTAAGGATCAAGCTGTGCGTGAGGTTTTTTGGGAACAAATGCATGAATTAAAAATTGTACT
>CAZHLZ010000294.1:0-4751 GCA_964532475.1 uncultured Chitinophaga sp. | reverse complement strand
ATAGTACCAAATAACATTCCTCCTGCTGCAGCAGAACCAATTGTTTTGTTACCAATTGCACCTGCACCAGAAGCTAACATGAGCGGAATTAACCCTGCAGTAAAAGCAAAAGAAGTCATCAAAATTGGTCTCAAACGAGCAACTGCACCTTCGATAGCCGCTTGAAAAACACTTGCTCCTTCTGACTGTTTTAGAATAGCAAATTCAACAATTAGAATCGCATTTTTACCTAGTAAACCTATAAGCATTACCATAGCAACTTGAGCATAAATATTGTTTTCCATTCCAAATAATTTTAGGAAAAGTAAAGAACCAACAATACCAATTGGTAAAAACAATAAAACCGGCAAGGGTAATAGGAAACTTTCATATTGAGCTGCTAAAAGGAGATAAACAAAAAGAAGACAAATTCCAAAAATATATATAACTTGATTTCCTGAAAGTATTTCTTCACGTGTCATTCCAGACCATTCGTAATCAAAACCTTTTGGCAAATATTGAGCTGCTGTTTGTTCAATTGCTTTGATTGCATCACCACTACTATAACCTTGTGCTGCTTCACCATTTAACATCGATGAAACATACATATTGTAGCGTGTTAATTGCTCAGGACCATAGACACGTTCAATTTTTGTGAATGCACTATATGGAACCATTTCTCCCTCCAAATTTTTTATTCGCAATTTTAATACATCTTCAGGTTGAGAACGATATGTTGGATCGGCTTGAACCATCACTTTGTACATTTGACCATATTTGATAAAGTTTGTTGCATAAAAACTACCAATTAAGGATTGTAAATTTGTAAGAGCATCATCTGGTGTGATTTTTTTCTTAGCCGCTTGATCTGGGTCAATATGAATTAAATATTGTGGAAACGAAGGATCGAAACTAGAGAATACCTCTTTAATTTCTTTCCTTTTTTTCAACTCTTTGATGAAATTATTTGTTATTCTTGCTGTTTCTTGCAAGTTTCCTTTTCCCGTTTTATCCAAGACACGAACTTCAAACCCATTCGCATTTCCAAAACCAGGCACAGCTGGAGGAGGGAAAAATTGTATGTCTGCATCTTTAATATGCTTTGTTTTCTCAATGAGTTTTTCGATTAATTGATTTGCATCTAAGTCACGAGCATCCCATGGTTTTAAATTAATCGTACTCATACCAAAAGAAGAGCCAACACCTTCAGTCATCATGCTATATCCAGACAAGCTAGAAATGGATTCAACTTCATTGATTTGTTGGGTTACACGGTCAATTTCATCCATGACAGATTCTGTTCGCTCTAAAGTAGAACCAGCTGGGGTTGTTACATTTACATAAATTGTACCTTGGTCTTCGGTTGGTATAAATCCACTTGGAATGAACTTACCAATCCCCCATGTTCCAAGCATAAATACAAAGATCACAACAACTGTAAGTGTTCTTCTGTTAACGATTGCCTGTAAAAGACTTTTATATCGATGTGAAATTTTGTCGTAACGTTTATTAAATCCATCAAAAAATCGTACAAGTAATGTTTTCTTTTGATTTTCAGCAATTGGCTTCAACATGATGGCACACAATGCTGGTGTTAAAGTTAATGCATTGATACCAGAAATAACAATTGAAATAGCCATGGTGATAGAAAACTGTCTATAAAAAACACCAACTGGACCATCTAGAAAAGCCACAGGTATAAATACAGCAGACATCACAAGTGTTATGGCTAAAATTGCACCGGTCATTTCTTTCATGGCTTCGATTGTTGCTGTTTTTGCATCCAAATGTTTTTCGTGCATTTTAGCATGTACAGCTTCGACGACGACAATTGCGTTATCAACAACAATTCCAATAGCCAAAACTAATGCAAACAAAGTCAATAAGTTAATAGAAAAACCAAGCATTTGCATAAAGGCAAAGGTTCCAATCAATGCAACAGGAACAGCAAGAATTGGAATAAGTGTTGATCTAAAATCTTGTAAAAAGAGAAATACAACAAGTGCAACAAGAATAAATGCTTCAATTAATGTTTTTATTACCTCGTGAATAGATGCATCTAAAAATCGAGAAACATCATAACTGATGGTATAATCCATTCCCGGGGGAAAAGATTTTTCTTTTAACTCAGCCAAACGTTTTTTAACATCTTCAATAACTTTACTGGCATTTGAACCAGGTCTTTGTTTTAGTACTATTGCTGCTGAAGGTTTACCATTTTCCTTAGATAAAACGTCATATTCAACAGAACCAAATTCCACCTCTGCAACATCTTTTAATCTCAAAAGCTCACCTGTTTCGGTGACTTTAACAACAACATTTTCATACTGTTCTTTTTCTGTAAGTTTTCCAGTGTAACGAAGAACATATTGCATCGATTGAGCTTTTCTACCAGAACTTTCCCCAATTTTTCCTGGTGCAGCTTCAATATTTTGTTCACGAAGTGCATTAATCACATCTTCAGCGGATAAATTATACGCGTCTAAACGCTGGGGTTTTAGCCAAATACGCATCGCATATTCACGATTACCCATGATTTGAGCATAACCAACACCTTCAATTCTTCTTAATTCTAATAAAACATTGATGTCAGCAAAGTTGTAGATAAACTTTTCGTCTAAAGTTGGGTCATCCGCTTTGAGATTAATATACATCAACATTGAATTGATTTCTTTTTCAGTAGAAACGCCTGCTTTAATTACCTCTTCTGGAAGCTCATCTAAAACAGTTGCGACACGATTTTGCACATTCACTGCTGCTAAATCAGGATCTGTTCCTACTTCAAAATACACCTGAATAATACTCGTTCCATCATTACCTGAAACCGATGTCATGTAGGTCATTCCAGGAACTCCATTTATTGCTCGTTCAAGTGGAGTTACAACAGCTTTTGAGGATACTTCAGCATTTGCACCTGTATATTTTGTTGTTACAGATACAGCAGGTGGTGCGATGTCTGGATATTGTGTAACGGGTAAGGAAAACAAGGATAAAAGACCAAGTAAAACAATAAATATTGATATAACTAAAGAAAGTACGGGTCTTTCTATAAATTTTTGAATCATAAATTTTTACGTAAATGGTTAATACTTAGCTAAATCTTTGATGATTTTTTTCATAGATTGCTTTTCGGCTTGAATTGTTAATCCATCGCTAGCACCTTGAATACCTTCGTAAATAAAACGATCCTTAGTGGTTAATCCACTTGAAATAATATACAAATGAGGAATTCTTGATTCAATTTGGACTTGTCTCATTTTGACTAGGTTTTTGCTGTCAACAATATATACAAAAATTCGATCTTGAATTTCAAAGGTCGCTTTTTGAGGAATAACAAGAACTTGTTCAAATTCTTTTTCAATACGAATCTTTCCACTAGAACCATGTTTTAAAAGTTTGGTGGGATTTTTAAAACGAGCTCTAAATGCAATATTTCCAGTTTCGTGATCGATTTCACTATCCATGGTTTCTATTATTCCTTTTTCTGAATGTTTTACCCCATTTGCTAAAATTAATTCTACTTCTCTATATTGTTTGTGCGATTTTGTTAACTTGGACATAAAATCTAGGTATTCTTTTTCAGAAACATCAAAATAAGCAAACACTTCTTGGTTTTGAGTTAAGGTTGTTAGCAACATTCCTTCTTCAATGAGGCTTCCCATTTTTTGAGGTAAACGATTGATTACACCAGCAAATGGAGCTCTGATTTCTGTGTAAGTTAGCATTTGTTTGGCATGTGCTTCTTCGGCAGCAGCTTCTTCTACTTTAGCTTTAGCAATTTGTAATTTATTTTTCGCAAATTCAAGTTCAATTTTAGAAACAACATTTTTCTCAAAAAGAATTTTTACGTTTTGTAATTCTAACTCTGCATTAACTACTTCTGCTTTTGCAATTTTAAGTATTGCTTTGTCTTTTGCTAAGGCTTCAGAATACTCTCGATTATTTATACTAAAAAGCAATTGGCCTGCTTGGACGTTCGCTCCCTCATCAATATGGATTTTTTCTAAATATCCTTGCGCTTTAGCTCGGATTTCAATATTTTGTGAAGCACTAATTTCTGCCACATAATCTACGTATGTGTTTGTATCTATATAAATTGCAGATGTTATGGGGAAGTTCTCTATTTCTTTCTTTTTTTCTTCACCTGTACACGCAACAATACTAGAAACGACTCCTACTAGGAGTATTTTATTAAATTGCATTGGAAAATTGTTTGTTTAAAAAATGACTTAAGCTCTTAACTTAGATGAATAAAAACTTCTATTGGAAATTCATTTTTTTTGTTATCATTAAATTTTTTGAATTCAGCTTTTAATGCTAAACAAATAAACTAATATGCATATAAAAAAATAAAAATCAAGTGATTTAAAGCAAGTTTTTTCCACACTAAAAAATATTTATTTTGGTTTTTCTTTTACAGAAAAAGCATTTAGATTATTTGATGTTAAATTAAATAATCTGTGGAGGAGGGATTGGGATTTCTATTGAAAAATAAATACTTTTTTCATCTATCGAATTTAATACTTTGTTATTTTTATCTTCAAAATCGATTTTTTTTGAAATTATTCCAATATTAATGGGAATTAATGAAATTTCAAAAGTTTTGAATTCTTCTTCTATTAAAGTACTTTCTTGCGTATTTTCAATCAACTCAATAATCTTGTTTTTTTGTATTGTTTCAAAAATTTGTGTTTGATGAACGACAAAAAGTACATATACAATAGCAAACATTACCATAATGCTATTTTCTATTTTAATGTAGATATTTTTTT
>CAZHLZ010000293.1:0-4754 GCA_964532475.1 uncultured Chitinophaga sp. | reverse complement strand
TTGTTGCTAATGTTTTCATTTTATGGTTTTTTTTGACCCTCATATCCAATTTTGTTTCTTTCTTGATTCGATGGGTTAAGTAATTTTTTTAAGTATTTAAAAATGGTTTCAATATCATCATCATGTTGATTTATTTTTTCTGAATTTTTCAATAATTCATTTTGAATTATTTCCAATTTGAGCATAATTTCTTGATTATTGGAAATTATCTCTCTAAATTTGGTAAAAACACGAATAATTTGAATGTTGACTTCTATTGCAAGATCACTATTCAAAACACTAGATAACATTGCTACTCCTTGTTCAGTAAAAACATTTGGTAAATATTTTGAGTGTTCCCCTTGACCTTTTTTATTTTCTAAGGTCACAATTTGTGACCTTAGAAAATTATTTTCTGTTTCTGTTATACGAAACATGAAGTCTTCAGGAAATCTTTTCGCTTGTCTTTTAACAGCTTGATTCAAAACTTTTGTTTCTACCTCATAAAGTTCAGCTATCCCGATTGATATCGGGACTTTATCAATCATCACTCTTCGATTTCGGATCAAATAAATTTTAGTCAGAATTTCTGACTCATCGATTAAATGCATAAATTTTGTTTAGTTGTAATGCTAAGTTAATAACTATTTTATTAACAACAAAAAAAGGGTGAAAATTTCTTCTCACCCTTGCAATTAAATATTTATTTTCTTAGTTCATTTTAGCTTTTAAACCTTTATCCAAAGCATCTAAAAACTCTTCCGTATAAACATAATGTTCACCATGATTTAATTTGTTTCCGTGAATACAAACAGCTAGATCTTTGGTCATTATTCCACTTTCAACAGTTTCAATACACACTTTTTCTAAAGTCTCACAGAAATCAATTAACTCTTGGTTTCCATCTAATTTTCCTCTGAAAGCCAAACCTCTTGTCCAAGCAAAAATGGATGCAATTGGATTAGTAGAAGTTTTCTTGCCAGCTTGGTGATCGCGGTAATGGCGAGTTACTGTACCATGTGCAGCTTCCGCTTCCATGATTTTCCCATCAGGAGTAATTAATACTGATGTCATTAAACCCAAAGAACCAAAACCTTGTGCAACCGTATCAGATTGAACATCACCATCATAATTTTTACAAGCCCAAACAAAATTTCCATTCCATTTTAAAGCAGATGCAACCATGTCATCAATCAAACGGTGTTCGTAAGTGATTCCAGCAGCTTCAAATTGTGCTTTGAATTCATTTTGGTAAATTTCTTCAAAAATATCTTTGAAACGACCATCGTATTTTTTCAAAATGGTGTTTTTTGTTGACAAATAAAGAGGCCATTTTTTAGTTAAAGCCATATTAAAGCAAGAACGAGCAAATCCTTCAATACTTTCGTCTGTGTTATACATGGCCATTCCAACTCCATCTCCTTTGAAATTGTACACCTCAAATTGTTGTACATCTCCACCATCTTCAGGTGTGAAAGTCATGGTTAATTTACCTTTTCCTTTGAAAACTGCATCTGTTGCACGGTATTGGTCCCCAAAAGCATGACGACCAACAATGATTGGTGCGGTCCAATTTGTTACCAAACGAGGTACATTTTGCATTACAATTGGCTCACGAAATACAGTACCATCCAAAATGTTACGAATTGTTCCATTTGGAGATTTCCACATCGATTTCAAGTTAAATTCTTTTACACGTGCTTCATCTGGTGTGATGGTTGCACATTTGATTCCAACTTGGTATTGTTTAATTGCTTCTGCAGCGTCAATTGTTATTTGGTCATTCGTTTCATCACGTTTTTCGATTCCTAAATCGTAATATTTGATATCAACATCCAAATATGGTAAAACCAATTTATCTTTGATAAATTTCCAAATGATGCGAGTCATTTCGTCACCATCTAACTCAACTACAGGGTTTGCAACTTTAATTTTCGACATGAGATTATTTTTTGAATTGCAAATCTAATAAAAATTTGAGACAATCTTTTGAAAAAACTTGATAATTAAATCGATTTTATACCCTTATTCATCAATTTTTTCTTGAATTTCGTTTTCTACCAACTTAAATTTATACTTTAGAGCGTAAGCATTTTGAGCGGACTTAAATTTGGCGTCCAAAACTGCTTCTTCTTGAGTAACTTTATCAATTAGAAGATTTACTCGATCCACGTCCATTTTTTCATCTACAAAAATAATTTTAACAATTTCTTTGTATTCTGTATTGACCGTGCGTTGGTAAAATCTAAATAAGTCCATGAACGCATTTTTAAGTTCAACGTTATTGTCATAAGGTTTTAATTTTTCGGCTTTGACAATTACATCATCAACTGTTTTAACGAGTTCATTAAGTACTGGGTTAACCGTTTCAAAACTTGCATTTTCTAGACCAACAACGGAATTAAAATAGACAATCTTTTCTCCAATTTGATTTTGAAAATTTACTAAATCATCATTAAATTTGATTGCTTCAGTATTGGTTTGAGAAAAACTTGAAAATGTAACAAGTAAAAGAAAAGTAATAAAAAGTGATTTCATGGTTTAAATTTTAATTCAAATTTACGAAAAAGTATTGAATTTCCAAAAGCCTTGTATTCTTATATTTTCATTAACTTTGTTTCGATTAGAATTTTAATTTGGAAAAAGGAGAAAAATACGATTTACAGGAATTTATTGATGAATTAAGTGTTATTAATTTTTCTGATTCGCTGGTGAACGTAAATTTTGGCAGTAAATCCATTTTTGAAATAGAGAGCTATTTCGACGAAACATTTCAAATTCCTTTCTCTCCTGCAATCAATCAATTAATAAAAATTGCGCAAAATTATAAAAAGACCTCTGATATACAGTCACTTTGCTTGTCAACTTCTTTACTTTCTTGGAAAATAAAAGAACGTGAAATTTTTACTCCAATTCTACTTTTCCCATTAAATTTCAAAATAAATAAAGTCAAACAGATTTTTGAATTTTCAAGGAATGAGCCTTTAATCAATCCCGTAATAATTAAAATTCTGAAAGATGAATTTAATTTAAGTTTTGAAAATAAACTTGTTTACTGTAATGAATTTACTGATATAATTGAGATATTACTAGATTTTTTAAAAGAAAATGAAATTAATTTTTCTGTGATTGAAAAAGGTTTCATTGGAAATTTTCATCATCATCGTTTTGAAATCATAAAAGACTTAGAGGAAATTTCTACTCAAAAAAATCACAATCATTTATTGGATCTTTTATTGGGGAAAATTGATGAAGAAAATTCTGAATGCCTTGAAATTTCTCCTTATAATTGTTTCGAAACGGATCTCAATCAAGAAGAAATAGCTCTTGCTCTAAAAAATCAAAATTTGGTGCTACAAGGTCCTCCAGGAACAGGAAAAAGTCAGGTAATTGCTAATTTATTGTCAAAACTTCTATTAAACGACACCAAACAATTATTGGTTTCTGAAAAGAAAACCGCATTACAAGTAATCAAAAATAAATTGGAAACCCTCGACTTAGGTCATTTTGCCTTTGTGTTCCATTCTCAAAATAAAAATTCAGATTTTGTAAATTTTCTTCAGAATACTTGGGCCTTCCTCGATTCTCAAAAGATAGAAGAAAACAAAAATTTGTACCTAAGTGAACAAGTAAAACACCGTTTGCAACTCATTTTTGATAAATTAAATCAAACGAAGGAATTTGGTAATAGAAGCATAAGTGAACTTCAGTTTTTGAGTGAACAAAAAAAATTTAAAGATCTTCCATTTATTTCAAATTTGCCAGATTACAATGATTTTTTAAGCCAAAGATCAGCCTTCGAATCGGTTTTTGAGACCATTGAGAAACCTTATTTGTTAAGTAAAATCTCAATTCCGGTTTTTAAAAATATTGAAAATTTTGATTTGATTATTGAAGAGCAAATCGATGTCTTGGATTCAATTAACTCCATGGTAAAAGCTACTTGTTTGGGAGAATTACACCATTTGCAGAAAAAGTATTCTCGAATTCAATTGCTTGAAAATGAGAAGAATAAGGAGTATTTGAAAATTCTTCAATCAAAGGTGAAATTAAAAAATTATCGAAAATTAAAGAGCAACTATTTAAAACTGCAAAACGAATTAAGCCTTTTTGAGAACGAACTAAAGTCGTGGAGCTATATTCCATCGAAAAGTGAAATTGAGTCTTTGTTATCACTTCTCAAAAACGGAACTTGGCTTCAAAAACGGAAGGTAAAAAAACAAGTTTCGAAATTGCATACACTTCAGAATATAGATTTTGAACTTGCTTTAACTCGACTTTTGGATTTCAAAAATTCAGAAAATAAAATTGTTGAAATCAAAAATGCGTTCATTGATTTAAGTATTGAAAATCCTGAATACGAATTGAGTCTTGCAGATTATATCATCAAACAATTCGAGTCAAGCGAAGAAAATGAATTAAATGAATTGGCGCACTATTCAAAAGAGGAATTAAATTTCATCAGCTCAAATTTTGACAAAATCGCTAAGCTAGAAAAAAATTTATCAAGCTATTTTCTTTTTAAAAACGAAGATGATTTGCTTCCGATTTTAAAAGAAATTAGAGCGATTCTTCCTTCTATAATTCAATCTAAGCACCATTTGATAGATTTTTCAGCTCAAATCTTGGCATCTTTTCAATTTGCTGAAAATTTGGAAGAACTTGAGTTTTTGATTTTGAAATCTAATTGGGTGAAATTTTCTGCTCAATTTCCAGACCTATCTAATTTTTCAGGAAACAAATTGAGTTCACTTCTTGATGAATTAATTCAACTT
>CAZHLZ010000292.1:0-4760 GCA_964532475.1 uncultured Chitinophaga sp. | reverse complement strand
AGCTTGTCTGAATCGACAAGCTTTTTTTTATCTTAGTTGAAGGATAATTTTATGAAAAATAATTCTTTCTTAGAACACTTACAAACGTGCAGCCAATTCAAGTAAACGGCTAGAATATCCTGCTTCATTGTCGTACCAACCAGCTAATTTCACCATTTTCCCTGTTACACTTGTTAATTCACTATCGAAAATTACACTGTGACGATCGCCAACTATATCAATAGAAACTAAAGGTTCGTCAGTATATCTTAAAATTCCTTTCAATTCATTTTCAGAGGCTTTTTTAAATGCAGCATTAATTTGCTCTACCGTCAATTCTTCCTTTAAGACGAATGTAAATTCTGTGATACTTCCATCAGAAACTGGAACGCGCATGCTACTTCCTCCCATTTTACCTTCTAATTCTGGGAAAATTTTCCACAAAGCTTTTGCAGCTCCCGTTGAAGTTGGAATGATAGACATCGCAGCAGCTCGTGCCCTTCTCAAATCTTTGTGAGGCGAATCATGTAAACGTTGATCGGAAGTATAACTGTGAATTGTACTCACAAATGAACTTTCAATTTCAGCCAATTCCATCATTACTTTTACCATTGGTGCAGCGCAATTTGTTGTACAAGATGCATTTGAAACAATCGTATCGTCTGAGTTTAATTTATCATCATTTACCCCTAAAACAACAGTTTTTGTATCGTCATTTGCAGGAGCACTCATGATTACTTTTTTCGCACCGCCAACAAAATGCATTGCTGCTTTTTCTTTTGTCAAGAAAATACCAGTACAATCAACTACAGTTTCAACTCCAAAACTTGACCAAGCAATATTTGTTGGATCTTTTTCAGAAATAAATTCGATTTTTTTCCCACCTTCAAATACCAATGAATTCCCTTGAATGTCAAATTTTTCTGTCAAGACTCCATGAACGCTATCGTATTTGAATAAATGTGCTAAAGTTTTAATATCTGCTAGGTCATTAATTACTGCAACTTCAAAATCATTTTGTAATAAACTGTATCGTGTAAAACATCTTCCAATTCTACCAAATCCGTTGATTCCTATTTTTTTCATTTTATATATTTTAGTTTGTGTCAATCGTACACTTTGAGAAGGATAAAATTAATGATAAAACTTTAACCTGTGAACAAATATTCATTTTTTTTTTTGAATAAATCAACAAAAAAATGTTAATTTTGGTCTTTTAAACAAAAATAATGGAAAATATCGATTTAGCTAGAACAGCCTCACAAGTAAGAAGAGACATTTTAAGAATGGTTGCAAATGTTAGCTCAGGTCACCCAGGTGGATCATTGGGTTGTGCTGACTTTTTAACAGTATTGTATTTTGATCAAATGAATCACAATGCAAGCTCATTTTCAATGAATGCAATCAACGAAGATGTGTTTTACCTTTCAAATGGTCACATTTCACCTCTTTTTTACAGCGTGTTAGCTAGAAGCGGATATTTCCCAGTAAGTGAACTTGATACTTTTAGAAAAATTGGTACGAGATTACAAGGTCATCCAAGTACTGACAAAAAATTACCAGGAATCAGAATGGCTTCAGGTTCTCTTGGTCAAGGTTTGTCTGTTGCTATTGGAACTTGCGAAGCAAAAAAGCTAAACAATGACAAATCAATTGTTTATACTTTGCATGGAGATGGCGAATTACAAGAAGGTCAAATTTGGGAAGCTGCAATGTATGCTTCTGCGAAGAAAATTGACAATTTAATTGCAACAATAGATTATAATGGTCGTCAAATTGACGGGGATACAGAAGATGTCCTTTCTTTAGGAGATTTACCTGCAAAATGGAAAGCTTTTGGTTGGGAAGTTTTAGAAATGGACGGACACAATTTGGATGATTTGAAATCTACTTTGGCAAAAGCAAAATCTATGACTGGAAATGGAAAACCAATTGTGATTATTATGAAAACTGAAATGGGTCAAGGAGTTGATTTCATGATGGGTACTCATAAATGGCATGGTTCAGCACCAAATCCTGAGCAATTAGCAAATGCATTGGGTCAATTGGAGGAAACTTTGGGAGATTATTAGGAGATATTAAGACATTAGGACATTAGGACTTTAGGATTTTAAGATGTTAGGATATAAGGATATAAGGACATTAGGATATTAAGATGTTAGGACAAAAGACCTTTAAGATTTCTCTAAAAAACAAATAATCTAAAATCTAATTCTTGGTTTGAAATTTGTTACTAATCCTCAAATAAGCGTTATAACACACAAAAACAATTGAATAAAATAAAAAACATAGCTTTAGTACTTTTTCTATTTAGTTTCTTTCAGGCTAATTCTCAAGAAAAATTAACTCGAATTTTATTCGTTTTGGATGCCTCCAATAGTATGAATGCTGATTGGGGAAATGGTCAAACGAGAATTGAGGCTGCTAAAGATGTGTTAATTAAATGTGTAGATAGTTTAGTTGGGACAGCAAATTTGGAAATTGCACTTCGAGTTTATGGGCATCAATCGCCAATTACTGCGACGTATCAAGATTGTAACGATACAAAACTAGAAGTTCCATTTGCTCAAGACAATTATAGAAATGTTCGCAACAAGTTGAAAACGATCATGGCAAAAGGAACCACTCCAATTGCAAGATCCTTAGAAGCAAGTGCGGGAGATTTCCCAGATAATAAATCAACAAATATAATTATTCTAATAACTGATGGAATTGAAGCATGTGATAATGATCCTTGTGTAATTGCCAAAAAATTAAAGGATAAAAGTATCAATGTTACTCCCTTTGTTATTGGTTTGGGACTTGATTTATCTTATTTGGAAAAATTCAAATGCATCGGTGCCTATTCGGAAGCTGAAACGAAAGACGCGTTTAAAAATGTGTTAAAAACAATTGTTAATAAATCAATCAGTAATACAACCGTTCAAATCAACATTAACGATAGTTCCAAAAACCCAAAAGAAACGGACGTTACGATGTTCTTGTACGAAGCTGGAACGAACAAATTGAAATATACTTATACGCATACCATTAACCGTTATGGAAATCCAGATACACTGGTGATTGACCCTAACTTCAAATATGATCTGGTTGTAAATACACTTCCAAAGATTGAAAAGAAAAACATCAGCATCGTAAAAAACACCCATAATACGATTAATGTGGATGGTCCGCAAGGATACTTAAAAGTAAGAACGAGCAATGGCAACAAAGATTATGCAATTGTAACACGTGTAATGCTCCATGGAAGTACACAAACAATTAACTTACAAGATCTTAACTTCGTAGATAAGTATATTATTGGAAAATACGATCTGGAAATCATGACTCTTCCACGAATTTATCAGACAATCACGGTAGATCAAAATAGCACGACAAATGTCGATATTCTCGCACCAGGTCTTTTGAGTTACAAGTCAGCGAATAACATTGTAGCGCAACTATTTATGCTCAATTCAGAAGGGAAATGGGAATGGATTCATAACTTAGATTTAACTAAGAACTATGACAATGTATTCATGCAGCCCGGAAGTTACCGCATGGTTTATCGCCAAAAAAATCTGCGCTCATCGGCAAATACCTTTGAAAAAGATTTTAAAATATATTCAAATAAAACAACAACAATAAATTTATAAAAATGAAAGAAATTGAAATTTTAGGAAAAAAAGACACACGTTCAGGATTTGGCGAAGGCTTGCATGAAGTTGCAAAAACTAATTCTGAAGTTGTAGGTTTATGTGCTGATTTGATTGGTTCCCTTAAAATGGATGCCTTCAAAAAAGATTTCCCAGAACGATTTTTTCAAATTGGAATTGCAGAAGCAAACATGATTGGTATCGCAGCGGGTATGACCGTTGGTGGTAAAATTCCATATACAGGAACTTTTGCAAACTTTTCAACTGGACGTGTTTATGATCAAATTCGTCAATCAGTTGCCTATTCTCAAAAAAATGTAAAAATTTGTGCTTCTCACGCAGGTTTAACATTAGGAGAAGATGGAGCAACGCATCAAATTTTGGAGGATATTGGGATGATGAAAATGTTACCAAATATGACGGTAATAGTTCCATGTGATTTCAATCAAACAAAACAAGCAACCATTGCAATTGCTGAACACGAAGGCCCTGTTTATTTGCGTTTTGGTCGTCCAGTGATGCCAATTTTCATTAAAGAGGACGCCAAATTTGTCATTGGAAAAGCAGATACAATTTTTGAAGGAACCGATGTAACAATTATTGCTTGTGGACATTTGGTTTGGAAATCAATTGAAGCAGCTCAAATTTTACTTGAAAAAGGAATCAATGCAGAAGTAATTAACATGCACACAATCAAACCTTTGGATGTAGATGCAATTTTGAAATCAGTTGGTAAAACTGGTTGTGTTGTAACTGCAGAAGAACACATGAGAAATGGAGGTTTGGGTGATTCTGTTGCTCAAGTTTTGACTCAACATTTATTAGCTCCACAAGAATTTGTTGCTGTAAATGACAAGTTTGGGGAAAGTGGTGAACCAATGGCATTGATGACAAAATACGGAATTGATACTCAAAATATCGTTGAAGCAGCTGAAAAAGCGATTGCTCGTAAGAATTCTTAAAATTACAGATTTCAAATTTGCAGATTACAGATGAAATTGAATCTGCAATCTATAATCTGCTAATTTGTATTTTTTTAAAATGAACAAGATACAAGACGATTTTCTCAAATTCCAAGGTCAAACAAACCAATCTCCCTATTTGATTGATGTTGATCAAGCGGAGGGAATTTACATTTACGATAAA
>CAZHLZ010000291.1:0-4798 GCA_964532475.1 uncultured Chitinophaga sp. | reverse complement strand
TTAAAATCTAACTTAACTTTGTTAAAACTTGGTCCTGAGAAACGGGGTAATTATAATCTAAGCAATATTTTGGTCTATTTTAATTTATATAATGTTAATTTGTTGTTTTTTTCGGTTATCTTCATATCGATTTTTCTGTCAATTTTTCTATATAGAAATTTCGAATTGTTTTTTATTAGATTCGGAAAGCGTATTACGCCATGATATAAAGAATGTTCTTAAGTCTATTATGAAATAATAACAAATTTTACGAGTATTTTGAGTTTAATTGAAGAGAAATTGCCAATCTCGTGTTTGATAGTAACACATAATGAATGTGATCTAATAGAAGATTGTATTAAATCAATACTATTCTGTAATGAAATAGTTTTAATTGATTTGGAGTCCAAAGATAATACCATTGAGGTTGTCCAAAAATATAATTGCCTAATTTTAAATGAAAAAAAAGTAGATATGGTAGAACAATTGTTTCCAAAATATATACCTAAATTAAGAAATGATTGGGTTTTACTAATTGATCCTGATGAAAGAGTTGACCTTGAATTACAAAAAGACATTAGAAAATTCTTTGAAAATATTCCTGAGGATTGTGGTAAAATTAATGTACCAATAGTATACTATTATAAAAACAAACCTTTGTTAGGAACAATTTGGGGTGGCAATAAAAGTGGTAGGTTATTAATCAGGAAGTCAGGATGTAAAATAAGCAACAATGTTCATAATGCAATCGAATTACTTCCTGATAAATTAGTTTATAGAATAAAAAGATTTGGCAACAATGTTGATCATCATTTTTGGGTTCAATCATATCAACAAATGTTGGAGAAGCATAAACGATATATAGAAAATGAAGGTAAGGCTAAATATGAAAAAGGAGAGAGATTTACATATATAAGGGCTATAAAAGTTACATTCAGTTCATTCTGGAACTGTTTGTTTAAATATAAAGGTTATAAGGACGGATTGTTAGGATTGTTTTTGAGTGGATTTTATGCTTGGTATAACTGGTCTTCATGGATATCTTTAAAACGGTATCAATTTTTATTAAATAACAAAAAATGAAATTACTGGATGAGTTGCCCCCTGTAACCAAGACTGGTTGGCCATGGGATATTGAGGTTAATAAGAATATTTATGAAAAAAACAAATTTGAATGGCCTAAAATAAGTATCGTTACTCCAAGTTTCAATCAGGGAAAATTTATTGAAGAAACAATTAGATCAATATTACTACAAAATTATCCTAACGTACAGTTTATTATAATTGATGGTGGGAGTACTGATGAAACTTTAGAAATAATAAATAAGTATAGTAAATGGATTGATTTTTGGATCTCCGAAAAAGACAAAGGTCAATCTGACGCAATTCACAAAGGTTTTAATAAAGCTACAGGAAAAATATTAAATTGGATTAACAGTGATGACATTCTATGTAAGGATGGGCTTTTTCACATTGGTCTTGAATTTATTTCTAATCCAAAATTAAATTTTGTTCATGGAAAGAATGGGATAATGGATATAGATTCAAAAGTTTATAGCTTTATGCCACATCCAAAAGATAACCTTTCAGTAAGATATTTGTATGAAATGCCTTATGGTCAACAAGCTTGTTTTTTTACTAAGAATCTGTATCAAAAATCAGGAGGTGTAAATCCAGAATTAACATTTTCGATAGATTATGAACTATATCTTAGAATGCATTCATCCGGCTCCATCACTTCACAAATAGATCATTGTATTGGAAATATCAGAATTCATAATGAATCAAAGACTTCAAATTTGCAAAAAATAATGCATTATGAAAATGGAAATGCATTTTTGACATTTTTGTTAAGTATGGGGTATTTAAATATGGCGGATGTCTTAGTTAAAATGGGACATAAACCATATAATCTTTACAAAGTTGAACAAATAAAAAAAGATAAAGTAGTTAAGGCATTTGAATTATATCTTAAAAAATTTATTTGGTACTATTATAATTCAAATCAACTTCAAAAGTGCAAATTAATGGCACTTAAAATTTTTCAAATCTCTCCATTATCAATATTTAATTTAAATTATTTAAAAATTCTGAAAGATAGTATTATGAATAAATCTAAAACCTTATGATTAAAAAAACTTTAAAAAAGATACTTGGTATTAAAAATACACAAACAGTTAAGAAGAATAGATTTTTAGAATTTATTAAACCAGATTTTATTTTCGATGTGGGTGCAAATGTCGGAATGTCTGGTCAAGGATATATAAATAGTGGATTTACAAATGAGATTTATTCTTTTGAACCTGTATCACACTTATTTGATAAATTAAATGAAAATGCAAGTAAATATCAAAATTGGAAAACATTTAAATGTGCAATTGGCAATAAAAATGAAACATTAAAAATAAATGTTTCAGGTGGGCATGGAGGATCAAGTTCGTTTTTAAGGATGACAGATGAATTTGAAAAAATTGCACCTGATCAAATAGTTTTTAAAGTAGAAGAAGTTCCAGTAATAACCCTAAGTGAATTTTATAATAATAGTAAAATTGATGCAAAGAGAATTTTTTTAAAAATTGATGTTCAAGGATTTGAAATGAATGTTTTAGAAGGGGCAAAGGATCTATTCAATAAAATAGTAGGTATCAAAATAGAAACATCCATTATAAAGCAATATACAAACGAGGCAGACATTTTTTACATTTTGCCATTTTTATTAGACTCAGGATTTTCAGTTTATGCATTTGAAAATGGTTGGAGAAATCCAATGACACAAGAATTGCTGCAGGTGGATATTCTATTATTCAATAAGAATTTGATTTAAGATGTGTGGAATATCGGGCATATTTAATCTTAATTCAGAACCAATTCAGTTCGAAGATTTAAGATGCTTTACTGATTCCATGTTGCACCGTGGGCCTGATGCTTCCGGTTACGAATTGTTTGAGAATGATACCCTTGGTTTAGGTCAGCGCAGACTTTCAATACTCGATCTAAGCGAATCAGGCAAACAGCCAATGTCATACGCAGACCAGCGCTTCTGGATTACCTATAACGGGGAAATATTCAATTTCGAAGAAATTAAATCTGAACTCAGGGCCAAAGGACATGCGTTCAAAACCGAAACCGACACGGAAATGATTTTAGCCGCCTATGCCGAATGGGGAACGGCCTGCCTTAATCGCTTCAACGGCATGTGGGCGATGGCTATATGGGACAATCGGGAAAAGGAATTGTTTCTTTCGCGCGATAGATTCGGTATTAAACCGCTTTATTATTTATTCGAACCGGGAAAGCGTTTTGCATTTGCTTCCGAAACGCGGGCATTTAAATTTCTGAATGCATTTTCGAGAAGTACCGATATCGGTAAAATGAAAATGAACATCGCCGATCCTTATGCACTCGAGGGTTTGGGATATACGATATTCGATGGCATATTACAGGTTTTGCCCGGTCATTATATGCTGCTTAAAAAGGGAACAACACCTAAACAGCAACGCTGGTGGCAAATTTTCGACCATGTAAAAACCATGGGTGGAACAATTGAGGATCAGGCAGCAGGATTTTATGAGATCTTCAGAGACGCCTGCAGGATCAGACTGATCAGTGATGTACCGGTGGCAACAGCTCTCAGCGGCGGGCTCGATTCGACGGCTGTATATTCGACTGTTTTTGATATACTCAAAAATGAAAGACCCGGTCGTGTCAATAAAGATGCACAAAGAGCATTTACTGCCGTTTTTCCGGGTCTGCCGCAAAACGAAGCGGAATATGCTGCAAAAGCTGCGGCTTACACAGGAGGACCAATTCAATTTATAAGCGACGATCAGGAAAATATTGCTGCCAGAATTGAATACGAGACAGAACTTTGCGATTTTATCAATCCCGCTCCAATCACTTCCATTTCTTCTGTTTACAGGGGTATGCGGAAACAGGGAATAATAGTATCTCTGGATGGGCACGGTGTCGACGAGATGATGTACGGTTACCGCGATATGGTTTTCAGCCTCTACAACAAGGCGGATCAAAGTAATGATACTATACGGAAAAGAGAATACGGGCAAATTCTCAGAGATCTTTATCATGAAGATTTGAGAGCTTCTGTAAATGAAAAATTAAATTCCGCTTCCGGCAAAAACAACATCAGAAGCAATGCCGTAGTTCAGAAAATAAAAAATTTAATTAAAGGCAAATCGGGCGAAACCGAATTCCTGAGCCCCAATCTTGAATCATTAAGCGATAAACCCTACGACTTTTCAAAATTGCCATTATCCGAGCGCATGTTGTACAATGAAACATTTCAACACACGCTTCCGGCACTTTTGAGAAATTTTGACCGTGCAGGCATGATCAACAGTGTGGAGATAAGAATGCCTTTTATGGACTGGAGACTGGTTTCGTTTATTTTCTCTCTTCCGTCTGAAAGTAAAATTGGGGCCGGTTATACTAAGCGCATTCTCAGACAAGCCATGATTGCCCGTATGGATGAAAGCCTCAGGACAAGGACTTACAAAGTAGGCATAGGAAGTCCTGTAGAACATTGGTTCAATGGCCCTTTAAAAAACTGGGTAATGGATACGATAAAGGATATACCACTCAGACAAAAAGCTGAAGCCTCTATAAAAGAGGATGGAAAATGGTCGGCAGATATGGTCAGATCGCTCTGGCTGAGCATTAATACGGACCTGATAAGATGAAGAAAATGCTTTATGTTTATGCATCTGCTTCTGTAATACCCGGTTCGGTTCAAAAGAAGGTGCTGAATCAGATTCGGGCAATAAACAATACAGGATATTATTGTAAGGGTTTGTTCTTCACT
>CAZHLZ010000290.1:0-4804 GCA_964532475.1 uncultured Chitinophaga sp. | reverse complement strand
GACAAAAAAATACTTTCAATTTCAAAATTACACGAACAACTATATGTTTCAGACAATTACCTTCGAGTAGATTTACGCTCATATTTAAATAATATTTTAGGGAATTTCCGAGCAAGTAGTCGGAAAATTAATTTTAACACAAATTTTGAGGAACTTACTATTAATTCAACAATCGCTGTTCCAATCGGATTAATAATCAATGAAATCATTAACAACTCGATAAAATACGCTCATAACGAAAATGAAATTCTTACCATCAGTTTGGAAAGTAAAAAACAAGGGAATACATTTTCAATTGTAATACGAGATAATGGTGGCGGCTTTGACTTAGATAAAGAAAAAAGTAATTCTTACGGACTTTCTTTGATTTATGATTTATCAGAACAAATTGATGCGAAAATTGATTTCTCCAGCGATGAAAATGGAACAAGTTATATTTTAGAAATGAGTTTGTGATTGAAATTGTGAATGATCAATTATAAATGATAAATGATAAATGATAAATTAGTAATTATTAAACAAGAATGAAATTAGTAGTATTTGTTTTACCCATAATATTATTTTGCAGATGTATTACTCCTCAAAAAATAACGCAATTTATTGATTGGAAATACCAAGAAAAATCCGATTCGATTATTGTACAGGATTATTTTTCAATAGATACCTCTGCTCATAAATGGACCGAGGATCAGGTGGAATACGAAGTAATAAAATCTCAATTTATCCCCACAATAGTATATTTTCAATGGGATAGGCAATATAACTTTGAGTTAGGGGAAAATCAAAATTTCAAGACTTTCAACAATAAATTTTCATTTTTCATGGATTCATTAAAAATAAATGAAAAATTAAATGGTAGAAAATTGATTTTAAATATAGAATCCGTACCTAATTCCATCACATATCGTAAAACAGGTTCTTTCTTATTTTTAGTTTTAGCCTATAGTATGAGGTCGCTTGAAGTAATTCTTCCAAAAAATGAAAGTTTAATTTTTTCATACCAGCTTATAGTTGAATCCGATATAATTAAATCTGGAAAAATAGAAATTGAAAACAAAGATATTCCTTATAAAAAAGGCTTCAATACTTCCAAAAACTTCATTTGGGATTATATTGATAAACATGAAAGGAATTTAACTCGATTAACAAGAAGGGCTTGTTTGAAATTAGCGGAAGAAATATAAATCCCATCTCTACTCCACATCCACCACTTCCAATTCAAAAACTAAAATAGAATTCTTTGGAATATCTTCCAAATCGTAATCGCCGTAACCCAATTGTGGTGGTGAAATAATTTTTGCTTTTCCACCTTTTTTAAGGTACAACATCGTTTCTTGCCAAGCTTGTATTAATTTTGATACTTGAAATTTTATCGGTTTTCTTTTGTTTTCGCCATCAAAAACAGTTCCGTCAAGCAATTTTCCTTCGTAAGTGAAACTCACCTCATCTGTTAATTTCACAAAATCTCCCTCGCCTTCATTCTCAATAAAATAATACAATCCCGATTCAGATTTTTGGTACTTAATTTTTGATTTTTTGATAAACTTCTGAATCTTTTCGTCAAATGTCGATAAATCTGAATCTGAATAAGTTTGACAAGAAGAAAAAGCTACAAAAAGGATAAGAAGTGAAAGAAAAACACGCATAATTTTTGTTATTAATTTTTAATTGCTGTGACTTTATATCCTTTGTTTCTAAGCAATTGAATTACTCCATTTTCTCCCGGAAGATGAGCTGCACCAACTGCAATAAACACTTGTCCTTTTTTGATATTCTCTTCGATTTTTGGAATCCAATTTTTATTTCTTTGACCTAAAAATGAAGCTTCTTTTTCTTGAATCATTCCTCCATCTTGCTGCACCAAAATATACAAAGAATCTAAATTTTGTGACTTGTATATTCGTTGCATATCATTCAATAATTTAAGGGATTTTTCTTCGTTGCGAATTCCTTCCAAGACCATTTCTGCTTGCTCCTCACGAGTCAAGTCATCGAAAACTTTCATTTGATCGGCAATTGTTTCCAAACCAGCTACTTCCACTTTTGCTTTTTGAGCTAAATCATTAATCGTAAACTCATAGGACTCTGTTTTCCCCATAAAAGTCATTTGAATCGAAGTTTGAAGTAAAACAAAGGGTTTAAATTTTGAGAAAGCCATATGGAAGGTTTCTTTATCCATAAATAACTTTTTCTTCACCCAAGCATAGACAGTATCTTGTTGTTTTTCGTCAAAAAAGTCCATCATTTCACCTTCCTTTAAAGACATGAATTCAACCGCTTTACTTTGATCCTTCATTTCATCTAAATCCAATTCCATCAAAATCAAATTTGATTTTTTAATGATTTTTTCGAGTGAACTTGGGAAATAAAAGTACTCCTTTTGAATCAAATGCATGGTGCCGAAAAGGTAAGAAGGTTTTTTCAAATCTGAACCTTCAATTTTCCATAAAAGGGAACTCTTAACTTCCTCTTCAACAATTTTCTCTGAACTTCGAGTTTCTTTTTTGGAACTTAAAGCTAAAAAAACAAAGGAAACAAATGCGATTCCTAAAAACTTAATAAAACTTCCCATATTTTAATCTTCTAATGTTATTTTTCTAAGGTGATTTTTGCTAAATAATGATCGTCTTTTTCATAAAGGCGAATTGCTTTCAATCCCGCATTTTTTGAGGCTTTGAATAAATTATCAAAATCCACGTACAACCAATCAAAATCTGTACCTTTTTCTTTTTTGTAAGACATTTGGAATTTAAAATTCCCGTAGTACTCAGAATTCAAATCCATCCAAAGTGCACCTTCTTCGTCTTCATACAAATATTTAATATCAGAAGAATCGCACAAAATCGAACCTCCAGGATTTAATAAAGATTTCGCATGTGTCAAAGTGCGTTCCAAATTGGATAATTTTCCTGCAATTCCAATTCCATTCATCAACATTAAGATGGTATCGAACTTTTGATCTTTTAGGTCAAAAAAATTGATTTGTTGCGCATTTAATCCATTTGCTTTCATGAATTCAACGGCACCTTCAGAAATATCTATTGCAAGTACTTTTTTTCCTAAATCACTTAAGTAGGTTGCGTGCGACCCTGCCCCTGCTCCAACATCTAAAATACTACCCTCACATTCGTCTAAGGCTGACTTTTCAAGTTCTGGCATTTCGTCGTAAGAACGAAAAAGTACCTCTACTGGGATAATGTCGTCTTCACAAATATCTGATGACACGATGATATCTGCTGGTTTTCTAAATTTTGCGTACTCTTGTATTGCTTTTCCTATTGGATCCATTTTTTTTGAATTATTAATGATGAATTATTAAAGATGAATTATTGAATGATGAGCGATAAATTATAAATAATGCTATCTGTAAATTGTGTGTTAAAATTCTTGATTCTACACTTTACATTCTTCATTCTAACCTTAATATTCTTCAAAATTATTATAGTCTTCCTCGTTGTAACCGTCTTCAAAGTCGTCACCATAAATATCGTCTTCATCCTCGTCAAAACCTTCTAATTCTTCGTCAAATTCTAATTCATTTTCATCTAAACTAGACATTCTTGAATCTTCCGGTGGAGCAATTCCAATGGCTAAAATTGTTTCAGGAGTTTTAATATATTTATCTTCTTTTTCAATCAATTCAATTAAAAATATCCACATGCGCATGAAATCATATACCAAAATTACCTTTTGGTCAGCTTCTTGCATGAAATCACGTAAAATTGCGGAGGACATAACCGAAGCTTTTTCGTCAATTGCTTCGTCGCCATAATTCATATCCATCAAACTGATTTCGTGCCCTTTATCCCAATCATCATTAGACATATAAAAGGAGGCCATTTGGTCGCCTTCAAATCGAAAAGAGGAAATAATTGCATGATATAAAGATTCGAAATTGTCATTTTCGTCAATCAAAATGTCACGAAAAATCTCAGTATCTTGTTCTGTGTCTAGTAAAACTCGAAATTTTAAAGCACTCATTGTAAATTTTATTGCTGTGGATGAATTAAACTCCAAAATTAACAAATATTTCAGTCTAATAAAAGTATTTTAGAACTAATGGGATTTTTTTTGTCAAAAACAGAATCGATTTCAGTCAAAATTGACTTTCAAGTAGAAAAGGAGACATTTCAAGAATTAAGCCCTCGTTAAGCCCATTTTTTCTGCAAGAATCAGCAAGTAAGCAAAGGCTTCATCGAAATCATTTTGAATTGTTCCCTCTAAAATAGCATCCTTTATTTGGGTTTTTAAAATTCCAATTTCCGCACAAGGGGCAAGACCAAAGGTTTCCATAATAATTTCTCCTGTAACTGGTGGCTGGAAATTCCTTAATTTATCCTTTTCCTCCACTTCTTTTAATTTCTGAGCCACCAATTCAAAATTCTTACGAAACTTAACAACCTTAAACTCATTTTTGGAAGTAATATCTGCATTGCACAAAGTCATTAAATCGTCTACATCATCCCCAGCTTCAACCAATAAACGTCGAATTGCCGAGTCTGTCACGTTACCTTTCACAAGTGAAATCGGCCTTAAATGCAAACGTACTAACTTTTGCACGTATTTCATTTTATGATCTAAAGGCAATTTTAGATTTTTAAAGATTTTCGGAACCATTCTCGCACCTAAATCTTCATGACCATGGAAGGTCCAACCAACTCTGGCATCAAACCGTTTTGTGGGAGGTTTAGCAATGTCGTGCATAATTGCAGCCCATCTCAACCATAAATTGTTTGTGTTTTTAGAAATGTTATCCAACACCTCTAATGTATGGAAAAAATTATCCTTGTGAGTTTTCTCATTA
>CAZHLZ010000289.1:0-4825 GCA_964532475.1 uncultured Chitinophaga sp. | reverse complement strand
GACTTTTGAACGAAAAACAAGTGCAGGTTCAGAAGTTAAAATGTCTCGAAAAGAATATTCTTCCAAACAAAAAGAAATAGCAAATTCCGTATCACCTGATTTTTTCAAGACGCTTGAATCCATTAAAAATGATAAGGACTTAAGTGAAGAGCAAAAATTGAAATTCTCTCAAAAAGAAGAAAAATCTTTGAAATTTTTAGTTTCAAAAGAAATTGCCAAAACAGAGGATGCACTTGCTTTAACTCCAAATGATGCTACTTTAAAAACAAAAATTACTGAATTAAAATCATTAAATGATAATATTAATAACAATATTGCAGCAATTCAATCTGATTTAGAATCGAAATTTCCAGAAACAAACCAGAAAAAAATGTTATCTGATAAGCAATTAGCCAACCGTGTGAAGCCTAATCACTTCGCTCAAATGATGATTGTTGAGGATGATAATGAGTTGACAGAAAATCAAAAATTAGATCAAGCTCAGAAAGAAGACCAAGAATTTATTCGCCTTTTGAGCCTTGAAAAAAATAAAATTAAGGATAAATTATTAAAAAATCCACAGGATGAAGATTTACTTCATGAGTTAAAATTAGTTGATGAATTATTGGCTGAGACGGACAAACGAATTGAAAAACGTACCATGGGAATGGCTTCGTTTAATATCTCTGAAACAAAAACACCAGATGATTATGTGATTAAAAATCAAAATTTATCCACAAATGATAATAAAACTGGTGATAATAAAACAGCTGATTCTAAGACTGCTAATTCAAAAACAAACGGGACTAATACAACGAATTCAGAGGTGAAAACCAATGAAACGAATATTGCCGAAGCGAAAACGCAGAAAGAAAAAGAAGATGAATTAAAACGTTTGGGAGTTAATGTTGACAATAAAACGGGCGATAATAAAACGATTGACTCAAAAACCAACGGGAATAATGCAACGAATTCTGAGGTGAAAACCAATGAAACTAATGTTGCTGATTCCAAAACGCAGAAAGAAAAAGAGGATGAATTAAAACGTTTGGGAGTTAATGTTGACAATAAAACGGGTGACAATAAAACGATTGATTCAAAAAACAACGAGAATAATACAACGAATTCTGAGGTAAAAACCAATGAAACGAATACTGCTGAGGCGAAAACGCAGAAAGAAAAAGAGGACGAATTAAAACGTTTGGGAATCACTGTTGATAATAAAACGGGTGACAATAAAACGATTGATTCAAAAAACAACGGAAATAACACAACGAATTCGGAGGTGAAAACCAATGAAACGAACACTGCTGATGCGAAAACGCAGAAAGAAAAAGAAGACGAATTAAAACGTTTGGGAATCACTGTTGACAATAATACAGGCGATAATAAAACAATTGATTCAAAAAACAACGGAAATAATGTAACGAATTCTGAGGTGAAAACCAATGAAACTAATGGTACTAGTGCTTCGACAATTTCAGCGAATGAATTTGAAGAAATTAAAAAAGTAAATTCCTCATTTGAGAAGAATACAAATGGGATCAAAAATAATCCAGCCTCAAGTCCAAAAGAGAAGCAAGAAAAACTGATTTTAGAAGAAAATAAATTGCAAAATTCGCTAGCTTTAAAGGTAAAAGAAGTAGAAAAAGAATTGCTTAAAAATCCAAGTGACACAAGTAAAGTGAGAGAAAAACAAACTTTAATTGCACTTAAAGAAAACAGTGAGAATCGGGAAAATGAATCGAAACAACTTGTAATTAGTGAAATCAAAAAAGAGATAAGTAAAGAAAATTTATTAGTAGCAAGTGATAAGAATTTCATCAAGGAACAAAAATCAATTGAGAGCAATACGAGTTTAAGTCCAGAGGATAAAAAAACGCAATTACTTGCTTTGGAAGAAAAACTTCAAACAAGTTTAACTCAAAAATCAGTGGCGAATGAGAAAAAGATTGCCTTGAAAGAAGATTTAAAATTACTTGCTGAAAATAAAGTGCTGGCGGAATTAGTTGAGGAGTCAAAAAATCGATCTGAGACATTAAAAAATCCTGATTTAGTTGCAAAAACAAATGCAGTTGATTCAAAAGAAGTGAAATCAAATTCTTCAAGTAATCCTGATAAAACTTCTGTTAATACGGGTAAAAGTGCTAACGAAATTGCAATTTCTAATTTAGAATCGAAAGAGAAAGAATTAAAAACTCAATTGGCTAATGAAAACTTATCTAAAACAGAAAAGTCAAAGTTGACTGTAGAACTTGCAAAAAATCAAGAAGAACAAATTGTAATAAAGGATAAAGTAGCCGAAACTCAGTTGGCAGTTTTAGAAAAAAATGGAGTTAAATTATCGAAATCGACCCAAGTTTTTGATAAAAACAATGCAATAAAAGATTCACTTTCTTATTCTTTGATCGTTCAGAATGAACAAAAAATCAATGAATTGCAAAAAGTTTTGGCTAAAGCTAAAAAAGAAAGTAAAAAAGCAGAATTAATTGCGGAAATAAGTGCATTACAGAAAGAAAATTCTAAGAGTTTTGAAACTTTAATTTATTCAAATCAACTTTCCTCAGATTTACCAAAATTTCAAGAAATTGATTCAAAAGCAAGTCAGTTAAGTTTGGAAAGCAAAGCAGGTTTACAGAAAAGAAAATTCTCTGTAACAGCTGAAATTGATGAAATGAAGCAAGAGCTTGAATCCTTCAAACAAGCTCAAAAACTTGAAAAAGACACGGAAAAGAAAGTTATTATCATCAAAAAAATCGACAATAAAGAAAAACAATTGGCAATTCTTAAAAAGCAACTTTCAGCAATTGATTTAGAGTTAAAATCAAGAAGCGATTTGGAAAATGCTTTAATTGTGGCGACAAAAGAAAGTTCCGCAACATATTCGGAGGAAGAAAAAGTTAATTTAAGTAAAATTGAAAATTACACTGCTTTAAAGGATGCATTTGTTGCACAAAAGGACTTAGCCCAAAAGAAAGCGGATTTATTTAAGGAATTAGAAAATTCTAAAACGTCTTATTCTGCTGCTGTAGCTGAAATGACGAAAAACCCAAGTGAGGAAAATAAACTGAAAGTTGGAAGTGCTTTTGCTGAATTGACACAAAAAACAAAACAATATAATGAACTTTCTCAAAAACATCAAGAGGCTAGTTTAGCCTATCAAAAATTAGCTTCAGGTCAAGCAGATATTGCCAAACTAGAGAAATTGTTCCAAGAAGGTGTGGAATCAAATTACGTAGTTTCCAAAACAACTAGTAATCCTAGTAATTCTGGAAATGTCGGAAAAAACAATTCAACTTTGGTTCCTTTTGAGATTTTGGTGGTGCCTCAAACTGAAAGTTTAAGTGAACGTGTAATTTTGGATCCTGAAATGCCTTCTGGATTGGTTTATCGTGTTCAAGTAGGTGCATTTAGAAAACCTGTAAAAGCAAATTTATACACAGAGTTCAAACCAGTGACAGGAGAATTAATTAAAAAGGGAATAACGCGATATATTACAGGTTATTTTAATGGAATATTAAGCGCATCTGAGGCGAAAAAAGCGATTAGAAGTTTGGGTTACAAGGATGCATTTATTGTTGCATATTGCGATGGAAAAAGAATTACTTTGTCCCAGGCACGTAAATTAGAGGCGAATGGAACGTGTGTGCCCAACGGTACAGATGAGTTTTCCAATTCAAATTCAGTAGTTTCTAATACGAATAAAGAAAAAACACTTACACTAGATAAAAATCCTGTTATTAAGAAGGAAAAAGAAGTGAAAGTAAATAATTCAACTGCTGAAAAGAAAAATGCTGTTTCCGATTACAATGCTGGTCCAGGCGCAGTAAAAGCAATAGCGGTTGAAACGAAATTAGGACTTTTCTTTACAGTGCAAATTGGTGCTTACAAAAAACCAGCTACTGAGAAACAGTTGAAATTTACAGAAAATGTGGTTTCTAAATTGTTACCTGATGGAATGATTCGTTATTCAACAGGAATTTTTCCTTCTGTGGCAGCATGTAAAGACACCAAAAACCGTGTAATCGCCAGCGGAATTAATGATGCGTTTATCACAGCATATTACAAAGGAGAGCGAATTACGCTTGCGGAGGCAGAAAAGTTACTTCAAGAAAAAGGAGAATCTATTTTAGAGAAACCATAAACATTTGTTAATTTTTCAGTTCTAATTCAAAATGTGTTACCTTTGTGCACTTGAAAGCAAAAATACAATCCATATTATTTTTTAGTCTCATTGCAATTTATTGCTTGAGTTTTGCTCCTATTTCAGCAAATGCGAGTGAATTTAATGCAATAGATTCGACAGATTTTGCAATAAAAGATAAGATTTCAAAAAGTAGTCAACTTTCTATTGCTTTCGAATTTAATTCGGAATATGATTTTTCATCCCCACATAAGGATTTTAAAGCGTTTTCTGTATTTTTCCGACCTGTTTCTGAAGTTAAGGTTGAATTATTTTCTAGTTATTTTAGAGATTATTCTGAATTAAGTTTAAACTTTTCAGGATTAAAAACAAGCCAAATTATTTTTCCATTTCATTATTTCTGGTAAGGGAATTTCTCAATTTTCGTTAAAAAAAGATAGATTAATATCTTTCAATTTTTGATGAAAATAAACTCTTTTAATTTTTCCTTTTTTGTGCATTCTTAGTGCATGACTATAAAAGTCGTGTTAATCGATGTGTTTTTAAGGATTTCAAAAAATTGTATCAGAAAAAAACAAAGTCAATTTTGACAAAAAAAACATGCGCTTTTCAGTTTGGGGAAGTGTACAAAATTAATATATTATGGAAAATAATTCAATCATTGTTGGAGCTATCGTTTTGATATGTGCCATATTACCCTTT
>CAZHLZ010000288.1:0-4832 GCA_964532475.1 uncultured Chitinophaga sp. | reverse complement strand
TAATATTAAAGGTGTAAAACTAATTAAAAAAATTAATTTGTGCCTTCAACATGAATTGTAAAAATGAGTGAAATTGTAAATACAGATTCAAACGATATTCGCATAAAAAAGCCAAAATGGCTGCGTGTAAAATTACCTACGGGTGAAAATTACAAAAAAGTACGCGGTTTAGTTGATGAACACAAGTTGCATACCATTTGTGAGAGTGGAAGTTGTCCGAATATGGGAGAATGTTGGGGTGAAGGTACAGCAACTTTTATGATTTTGGGAAATATTTGTACTAGAAGTTGCGGTTTTTGCGCGGTACAAACTGGTAGACCTCTAGAGGTGGATGAATTTGAACCTGGAAGAGTTGCTCATTCGGTAAAAACGATGGGGGTTAAACACGCGGTAATAACTTCTGTGGATCGTGATGATTTGAAAGATGGCGGGTCGGGAATTTGGGTTCAAACAGTAAAAGCGGTTAGACATCAATCCCCTGGTACAACTATGGAAACATTAATTCCTGATTTTGCTGGGAAATGGGAAAATTTGCAGCAAATAATTGATGTTGCTCCAGAAATTGTCTCACACAATTTGGAAACCGTGCGTCGTTTAACCAAGCAGGTTCGTATTCAAGCGAAGTACGATCGAAGTTTAGAGGTTTTGTTTCGTTTGAAAAAAGGGGGGATGCGTACAAAATCTGGCGTAATGCTTGGATTGGGAGAATCTCATGAGGAAGTACTTGAAACAATGGAGGATTTAAGATCTGTTTCAGTGGATATTCTTACTTTAGGACAATATTTGCAACCAACATCAAAACATCTTCCAGTGAAGGAATTTATTACTCCTGAAAGATTTGAAGAATACAGGATTAAAGGTCTGGAAATGGGATTTAGGTATGTTGAAAGTGGTCCATTAGTGCGGTCTTCTTATCACGCTGAAAAACATATTTTTGATCTTTAGACATGTAAAAAAATGATAAAAAATGTTTTTTTTGAATAGAATAATTTGAGAGAATTGAATTAATTTTACAGATAATTTTTAACAATTGGGTGTGGTTAAAAAAATTAATTGTATTTTAGCACCTATTTTTTAAGCTCAATAAGTGAAAACGAACAATATGAAAAGCAAAAATTTAATTATTGGAACCGCTAGTATAACAGTGTTAACGGCTGTTTTTATGTTTACTCCATTTAATTTTTTCAAAAAATCCGGAGAATATTCTCAGTCAAAATTAAAAGTTATCCAAGAACAAAATGCAAATGATGCACGAATTTGGTTGGATGCTAGATATGTTGATTTAGAAACTGGAGAAAAAATTACATCAGAAAAATTACAGCAATTATACGAGCAAGAAAAAAAGAGAAAACGTTCTGGTTTTGTGTTCGAAGAATTGGGGCCAGACAATATTGGAGGTAGAACTCGAGCAATTCTAATTGACAGAACTTTACCAAATTTAATTTGGGCAGGTGGTGTATCAGGTGGTTTATTTGTTTCATATAACAGCGCAAATACTTGGCAACGAGTAGATGATTTCCCAGGTTTGCCATATATCTCATCCATGACACAGACTCCTGATGGAACTACTTTTGTTGGTACGGGTATGTCTGCCGCTGGATCTGATCAATGGACGGGGAATGGCTTATACTATAAAATGGTCGGTTCTGATCAATGGCAAGTTGTACCAGGAACATCTAGTTTTTCACTTATCGAAGAAGTTGTATCGTCGGATGTAAATAATACAGTATTTTTTGCAACAGTGTCTGGTTTGAAAAAATGGACAGTTGGTGATGCAACAATTTCTTCTGTTTTTGTTGCTTCGGGAAATTGTAGTTCCCTTCAAATGTCAAAAGATGGTCAGGTGATTGTAACTACTGTTGGTTCATCAAATAAAACTTACGTTTCGAACAATGGAGGAGAATCTTTTACAGATATGTCAGGGACTTTTCAATCTAATAAGATACCTGCAGGAGCGCAACGTGTGGAATATGCTATTTCCCCGACAAAAAACTCATCTAACATGTATTCATTATATGCGGTGCGCACAGGAGGTAATTTAGTTGGTATGCACGTATCTCACGACAATGGAAATACGTGGCATCGTTTTGTTGGTGCTTCTGGAACACCTAGTAACTTAGATATTTATAGAGATCAAGGTACTTATAACTCTGTAGTATCTGTTGCACCAAACAATCCAGAAAGAATTTTGGTAGGTGGAATTGATGTTTGGGAATGGAAACAAACAGTTAATAATCCTCCTGCTGGTGGTTTTGAGCAATTATCTCTATGGTTCTTGGATCCAACCAATTCTTCTTATGTGCATGCTGATAATCATGAAATGAAATGGGATAAAAACCATAGGTTATATATTGGTAATGATGGTGGAATTGGAATTTCTGATGATTATGGTTCAACATTCTTCCCTGCAAATCGTGGCTACAATGTTACTCAGTTTTACGGAATTGCAATGGATAAAAATGGGGCTGTAATGGGAGGTGCTCAAGATAACGATTTCTCTAACGCTTCTTACAAAGAATTTACTGAAGTAGGGGGGGGTGACGGTTTTGAATGTGAAATTTCATTTTTCAATCCTAATGTGATGTTCACTTCTGTTTATCACAATTCGATTTCTAGAAGTGGCGACAAAGGACAGTCATTTAGTTCATTTGAACCTAATTTTCCTGCAAGTTATGGTCCAACAGGGACATCTAGCGCAGCGCATCCATTTCATACCGAATTCGTTTTGGCTGAGTATTACGATGAAAATTCAGAAGATTTAGTTACGTTTATGCCTAAAAAAGATTATGCTGCTGGTGCAACTGTGCGTGTTCCAAGTATGGCAACTGGTGATACTATTAATTATGTAACTCCAACTGCTCTTTATTATGACGATACAGTTTTTGCAAATGCCGCATTAACAAGGACTGATTATAAAGTAAGAAATGGATTGACTGGTGTGTTGATTGATCTAGGTCAAAATTCATTTACTACAATTTATAATGCAAGTGGAGCAGCAAATCCAGTGGCTGTGGGTGATACTATTTTAGTTAATGGAACTACTGAAGTTTTTGTTTCAGAAGTTGAATCATACGAACACTATTTTGCTAAAAATCCTGCAACAAATGAAGTATTTGATTTGAGAGAAGAAGAGTTAGGTTTCAATGTCTCTTGGGATACAATTGATGTTGTTGATCCATTCCAGTCATGGTTTATTGTTTATGCAGGTGCAAGTAATGGTGAGATTTGGGGTACAAGAGATGCTTTAAGATTAGCCAAAGAGCCTCAATGGGTGAAGTTAGCAACTGGTTTAGGGTTTGGATCTGTGGATATTGAGTTTTCAAGAGATTTAAATTATTGTTTTGTTAGTTGTGGATCTAAAGTATACAGATTAGATGGAATGGGAAGTATGTATTCTCAAAACCCTACTTTTGCAACAGATGCAGCAAGTATTACTAAAAAGCAAATTTCTGCTCAAAACTGCGAAGGTATTGCGTTGAATCCTAACAACCCAAATGATTTAATTTTGTTACAAGGTTTTAGTGGTTCTATCACAAGATCTGCTAATGCTACTGCAGCTGGAACGGTTACTTTTACTCCCTTGACTTCCTTAGGTGTTGGTGCTTATGATGCAATTATTGACAGAAATAATGAGGATGTGATTGTAGTTGGAACGGCATTTGGTGTTAAAGTTTCTGAAAATGGTGGAGGATCTTGGCAAGATGCTTCAGAAGGTTTCAATGATGTTCCAGTATTCGAAGTTAGACAAAACTGGAGAACTTGGGAAGAAGGTTGTAAAGCGACTGGTGAAATTTATCTTGGTACTTTTGGTCGAGGAATTTGGGTGTCAACTTCATTTGTTGGTGTTGGTGATAATGATGATGAAAAATTAAAATCTCTTAATACTAAACTAAAAGTTTATCCAAACCCAACAAGAGATAATGCTACCATTTCATACAATCAATTGAAAAACGGAAATGTTTCTGTTAAAGTTTACAATTTAGCAGGTGTTTTAGTGAAAACAATTGATTTGAAAAATGTAGAAAAAGGTAGTCAAACAATTAATTTAGATACTGATAATCTACCAAATGGTACTTATGTAGTGAAATTAATGAGCAATACTGTAAATGAATCAGTGAAGTTTGTTAAAATGTAATTGATTTAGCATAAATTTGAAAAGTCGTTAGTCCTATGATTAACGACTTTTTTTTGCTTAATACTTTGCTTTTATATTGATTCTAAGGATTTATATTCTAACTTTGTAAAAAAAATTCTGATGGTGAATTTTTTAGTAATAGAAAAAATAATTTTTACATAAATATGAGTTCATTCGACGTTACAATCATTGGTTCTGGTCCTGGTGGATATGTTGCTGCAATTAGATGTGCACAATTAGGTTTGAAAACTGCATTAATTGAAAAATACGATACTTTAGGTGGAACGTGTTTAAATGTTGGTTGCATTCCTTCAAAAGCTTTGCTAGATTCTTCAGAACATTTTCATAATGCAAAACACAATTTCGAAGAACATGGAATCAATCTTTCTAACCTTAAGGCTGACATCAAACAAATGGTGAAGCGCAAGGGAGATGTTGTTTCACAAACTTGTAATGGAATCAAATTTTTGATGGATAAGAATAAAGTTACCGTTTTCAATGGTCTTGGATCTTTTGTTTCAAAAACTCAAGTTCAAGTTACTGGGAAAGACGGTAAAACTGAAGTTTTAGATTCCAAAAACATTATTATCGCCACAGGTTCAAAACCTAACTTTTTTCCTGGAATGGAGCCAGATAAAAAGCGTATCATTACTTCAACTGAAGCCTTAAATTTACAAGAAATTCCCAAGAAAATGCT
>CAZHLZ010000287.1:0-4852 GCA_964532475.1 uncultured Chitinophaga sp. | reverse complement strand
CTGCATCGCTATTGTCACTGAAAATTGGATCTGTGCTCGAAAACCAAACATCATAACTGTAATCGTATTGTGGGTCGTAATAGCCGATTTTTAAAAAATAATAGTTTTCTCCTGCTGGATCTTGCCATTTAATTTTTGCTTTTTTGTTCAAACTTCCATCTGTACTTGTATATGAACTTGTATCGACAGAAATCAAATTTATTTTCGCAACCGTAGTCATATTTGCACTGATTTTCTTGTAATCAGGATGCGAAACTTCTATTTTATAACTCGTGTTTTCTGAGACCGTAAATGGGAATTCGTAGATATTATCCAAGGTAGATTGAGTCATCGTAAATGATTCTCCACTTGAAAGATTTGTAAGTACTACCGTTGCTCCAGATTTAATGTATTTTTCATTGGTTTCCTCGCTACTTAGGAAGAAAAAACTTCTTTCTAAATAAATCTTAAAAATAGAATCATTGTCTTGAATTCCGTTAAGAACCAAAACTGGATCTTTTCCTTCTCCCTTGTAGCGAATTTCTTTGGTACATGAAAAAAGTACAATACTGATTATCAGATAAATTAAATTATTTTTCTTCATTTTGAATATTTTTTTCTGCTTTGTTTTTTTTGATTTTCTCAAAGTCAAATTTGAATTTCCAAGTTACAGAAGGTAAAAATGGAAATAAAGAGGCCTGCATCAAAGCTGGTTTTCCAAAACTGGAGGTTCCAGTGTAAATCATAAAGGGATTTTGTCTATTGTAAACATTATAAATGGAGAAAGAAACGACTGATTGTCCCCATTTTTTATCCTTTTTGTGATTAGCAGCAAAATCTAATCGGTGATATGCTGGCATTCGGTAGTTATTCAACTGTTCGAAATTATTCACAAAATTACCCGAATACATTCCGATATTTGGTGCTACAGAATAATTTTGAGAACCAATTGTCACAGCATTTCCTGTTCCATAAACAAATACTAGTCCAATATCCCATTTTTCGTTAATGTCATAAGTCATTACAAAACTGATGTCGTGTCTTCGATCATAACGATAAAAGAACTTTTTACCAAAATTTAAACTATCAAATTGGCGTTGCGACCAACTTAAAGTATAACCTAACCAACCAGTGAATTTTCCTTTTCGCTTTTCTATAAATAATTCTCCACCATAAGACCAACCTTGACCGGAAGTTACGCGTTCTTGCCAATCATTATCGATAGAAATAAAATCTGAACCTTCTTTATATTGAATAATGTTGTTCAGTTTTTTGTAATATCCTTCAATTGAGAAATTATACTGTTTGGATATTTCTTGATGATAACCAATGTTTACTTGATTCGCAATTACAGGTTTAATCAGTGCTGTTGCTGGAACCCACAAATCCGTTGGTAAACCAATTCCAGAATTTGACAAAAGATGTAAAAATTGTGCCATGCGAGTTGCTCCAAGTTTTAAACTTGCATTTTCATTTAACATGTAATTTGCACTAAATCTTGGTTGTAAGGCTGCATACGATTTTGTTGAAGTTAAAAAGAAGGTGTTGTGAAGTCCGTAATTGATTTTCAAACGATTAGAGACTTTGAAATCATCCTCAAAATACATAGAGATTTCATGTGAATAGGCTTTGTCTGAACCTAAAGTCGTGTCTAAATCCATGGAAGTGTCATCCAAGGTAATGTAAGTTATTCCAGGGGAGAAGGTGTGGTAAGTTTCTGAAATACCAAATTTAATGTGATGATTTGGATTTGGGAAATAAGTAAAATCTGATTTGATATTCCAGTCTTGGATTCCGGAGAAATAACCAACTTCCAAACTTGATTTCGTCTCCGTTCCATTTGTTTCTGTGACGTTGAAATACTGATTGATGTTGATGTCAAAATTGTATCTTGAAAAGGTAGCAGTTGTATTTAAAAATAATTTTGGTCTCATTTTGTAGTTCCATCTTACAACAGCAAGTGAATTTCCCCATTTTAAATGAGAACCTGCTCCTGACGAATATTTTGTGCCATCATCGTCATAAAAATCGGGGAATCCTAACTTGAAAAACAATTTATCCATTCCAAAATATCCACTTACAAAAAGGTGGTGTTTTTCGTTGATTTTATGTTGAATTTTTAGATTGGTGTCGTGGAAATAAAATCCACCATCGTTGCCTTGTGCCAATAAAAATGGACGGTAGAAAACATCTAAATAAGATCTTCTAGCACTGAAAGCGAAGCTGGTTTTATCTTTTTTGATTGGTCCTTCGACTAAAATTCGTGTTGAAATCCAACTAGTTGAACCTTCGACGTTGTAATTTTTTAAATTCCCTTCTTTCATTCTCATGTCCAAAACTGAGGAAGCACGACCACCATATCTTGCTGGAAATCCGCCTTTTATCAAAGTGACATTTGAAAGTGCATCAGAATTAAAAATTGAAAAGAATCCAAATAAATGTTGTGTATTGTAAACTGGAACCCCATCCAAAAGAATTAAATTTTGATCTGGTCCACCACCACGAACGTAAATTCCGCTGGAAGCTTCACCTCCTGATTTCACGCCAGGCAAAAGTTGAATCATTCGAAGTACATCTTTTTCTCCTAAAATCATGGGGATTTTTCCGAGTTTATCTAGTTGTAATTCAATTGTTCCGCTTCCGCTGGATTCCACATTTCTATTTGCTCCTTCACTTGAAACAGTAACTTCTTCAATATCAGTGATGTTTGATAATGAAATGTTTATTTCTTTCCTTCCCAAAGCACAAAAAGTGTATTTTGTTTTCATTCCGAAGTAAGAAACACGTAAATAAGCATCTTTTGCAGGAATTGTTAAACTAAAAAAACCATATTCATTGGTTGCGGCTCCTTTTTTTGAAACAGTATCATAAATAATTGCTCCAATCAATTTTTCACCTGTATTTTCGTCACTGATGTAGCCAGAAATTGTTCTTTTATCTTGAGAGAATGAGTTAGTTGCTGTAAAAATCAGAAGGAAGATCAGTAAATACTTCATTGGAGAATAAATTGGAAAATTAGTTTCAAATATAAACGAAATTTTTTAATATTATTGTACACTTTAATTCTATGTTTAAAAAAAAACTTAAATTCACGACTTAAAATAGAGAAAATGAAAAATAACAAATTATTTATCACAATTATTATTGGTTTGCTTTTAGGAATTGGAATAGGCGCTTACGTGCATTATGCCATGCCTGAAAGTAAAGAAGTTTTCTCGAAAAACATAAAATTATTAGGAACCGTTTTTATCCGTTTGGTACAAATGATCATTGCTCCACTTGTATTTTCAACCTTGGTTGTTGGAATTGCCAAAATGGGTGACATGAAAATGGTTGGTAGAGTAGGGCTGAAAGCGATGGGATGGTTTATTTCAGCTTCTTTGGTTTCGCTTTTGTTAGGCTTGGTTTTAGTAAATGTGATGAAACCTGGTGTTGGTCTAAAAATTGAAGCTGATGCTTCCGCAGCTACCGAATTAATTGAAAAAACGCATTCTTTTTCCTTGGCAGAATTTGTAAATCACGTGGTACCGAAAAGTGTGATTGAGGCAATGGCAACCAATGAAATTTTACAAATTGTGGTTTTCGCGATTATGTTTGGAATTGCCTTGGCTTCTTTGGGAAGAATTGGTCAACCTTTGATCAAAAGTTTAGATACAGTTTCCCATGTGATTTTAAAAATGGTCGGATACATTATGTGGGTAGCACCGATTGGAGTTTTGGGTTCTGTAGCTGCTGCAGTTGCCATTAATGGATTTGGAATTTTCTCTTTGTATGCAAATTACTTACTTGCCTTTTTAATAGGAATAATCATTCTTTGGATCGTATTATTAAGTGTTGGATATATGATTTTGAAAAACCGTTTATGGACCTTACTCAGACGTATTCAAAGTCCATTGTTAATTGCATTTTCCACTACAAGTAGTGAGGCAGTTTTCCCGAAATTAACAGAAGAATTAGAGCGTTTTGGCTGTGACAGTAAGATTGTTTCCTTTACCTTGCCATTGGGGTATTCTTTCAATTTGGACGGAAGTATGATGTACATGACTTTTGCAAGTATTTTCATTGCACAAGTTTACGGCATAGATATGAATATTACGGAGCAATTGACCATGTTGTTGGTGTTAATGTTGACCAGTAAAGGAGTAGCAGGCGTTCCGAGGGCATCCCTCATCGTGGTGGTAGCAACTTGCTCCATGTTTAACATTCCTGCTGCCGGAATCGCCTTAATTTTACCAATCGATCACTTTTGCGACATGGCGAGAAGTATGACCAACGTGCTAGGAAACGCCTTAGCAACCAGTGCAGTAAGTAAGTGGGAAGGGAAGTTGAAAAGTTGAGGGAATGAGAGTAGGAGTAAGAGAAGAATACCGTTATGGATTCCAAGGACAAGAGCATGATGACGAGGTGAAGGGCGAAGGAAACAGCGTGAATTACAAGTTTAGAATGCATGACCCTCGTATTGGTAGGTTCTTTGCAGTTGACCCACTTAGTAGAAGTTATCCTTGGTATTCACCTTATTCTTTTAGTGGAAATAAAGTAATTGCTTGGGGTGAATTAGAAGGATTAGAAGAATACTATCGAGCAGATGGAAGTTATATTGGAAAAGTTGGTTCGAGTAACGAAATGCGTGTTGTAAAATCTTCCGCTGTTGAAAAGAACATTGAATGGGCAATAATGAGAGAACAAAGAGGGAAAACTTATACTCAAGCTAAACAATATAATTATGATGTTAATTTTGCTAAGGAAAATAGTGAATTAATGTTTGACCCGAGTACAATAAAAAAACAACCAAGTGAGCATTTTGAATCGGGATATAAGAAACCAGCTAAAAAAATAGCTAAAGAAACTGAGTTTGATGATGAGCTCGTGAGAA
>CAZHLZ010000286.1:0-4855 GCA_964532475.1 uncultured Chitinophaga sp. | reverse complement strand
TTACCTTATTGCATATAAATGTTAGCTTCTGGAACTAAACTTCCATCTCGCATCATGTCTCCAACCATCACAAGGCCTAATTTGCCTCCAAATAAATTTGTTAAAGGTTTATCTCCTAAAGTTGAACTAAAAAGTTGCATTTGCATATTAGAACTTGTTAATTCCTTTTTGAATTCTGGTGCAAAATCATCTAAGAAAGTTTCCATTTTTTGCATGTCAAAATTCATTGCAATTCCTAGGCGAGCATTTCCTTTTCCAAGTTTAGAAATAATCGAAGCTGCCGCATCTTCCTTCATAAACATTCTATTCATTAATTCACTTGAAAACAAATTTTCACTTTCAATCACTGCTTGACCTGTTTCAAAGGAAATGGAAGACTGCAAATATGAATCATTTACTAAAGCTTCAAATTCTTTCTTTTTTGTTGCGGAAAGATTACTCAAAGAAGTATTGGAACTAGCATATAAATTTTGTAAACTTACGCCCATAGTAATGTCTCCTTTTTTAGCTAGAATTTGATCTACTTTTCCTTCAGATAAATCATTTTCTGTTTTTGTAAAGGCTTCCAATAATGCTTTTTTACCATCGTATTTACCTTTTCGAGTGATTACAATTGCAATATTTTCCTTCACTCCAATGCTTAAATCATTTTCTTGGGTAAATTTCATATCTCCTTCTTTTTCCATCATCAGGCCAAAAGAACTAATTTTACTGGCTAAAGAATCAGCATTTGTTACACGCATAAAAGCAATTAGGTTTGCTGGAGTTCCATCTTTTTCGAAGGGTCCTTCCATCGCAAAATGAATGCTTTGATTTAAATCTACTGCTTTTTCAAATTGTGACATTTCACTTTTTAATAAAACAGAAACCTTAGGGATATTTTTATAGTCCGCCTTTTCTAATATTTGTTTGATGTCTATTTTTCCAAAAACAACTACATTTTTGTTGTCCTTCATGTACGCTGACAAATACTCAGCAGAAGTGCGATTTTTAACATCTTTAGAACAAGAAACGATAGTGAAGATAAGTACTACGTTTAATAATAAAATAATTTTTTTCATTGGAATAGATATTTGATTTAGGACTTGCTGCAACTTACGTGCCAATTAATTATTGCTTATTTTGATTTACTCAGTCAAAAATAAAAATTTATTTCCACTTATCTTGTATCAGAAAGGTTAATTTCTCTTAAAATTGTTAAGTACCAAGAAATAACGACTATTCTCAATAATATTTAGCTCAATTAACTTGCTAAAAAAAGTTAAAAAAGCCCTAATAACGGAATAGAATCAATATTTTGTGCAAAATTTAGAACATGAACAAGAAACCAATTGACCGATTTTTGATAATTCCCATCTCAAAATTCATTAATAATTCCACTGCAAGTGGCATAGTTTTATTTTTTTGCGCTCTACTTGCATTGATAATTGCAAATTCTCCTTTAAAAGAAATGTATCATCATTTTTGGGAAAAAACTTTTACCATTGGATTTGAGAATGCAAAAATTTCTAAAACTTTACATCATTGGATCAATGACGGCTTAATGTCGATCTTCTTTTTTGTGATTGGACTAGAATTGAAGAGGGAAATAATGGGCGGCGAACTATCTAAACCAAAAGAAGCAATATTACCAATTTTTGCTGCTCTTGGTGGTATGCTTTTCCCAGCCTTGATATTTTTTGCATTTAATTCAAGTGGTAACGCAAGCGCCGGTTGGGGCATACCAATGGCGACAGATATTGCATTTGCACTAGGAATATTATATTTACTTGGGGATAAAATTCCAACATCATTGAAAATATTTTTAACTGCCTTAGCAATTGCGGATGATTTGGGTGCTGTTTTAGTAATCGCCTTATTTTATACTTCAGATATTTCGAGCTCAAGTTTAATTTTTGCCGGCATATTTTTAGTGATTTTACTTGCTGCAAATTTGTTAGGCGTTCGAAATGTCTTGTTTTATGGCATTGTTGGGATTGGTGGACTTTGGATTGCCTTCTTAATGTCAGGAGTGCACGCAACGATAGCAGGAGTTTTAGCAGCTTTAACAATACCAGCAGATGTAAGAATAAGTGAAAAATACTATTTAAAAAAAATAAGGAGTTTAACGAAGGAATTTGACGACCTAGAACCAAATAATAATAATACATTGGTTACAGATGAACAATTACATGTCATTGAAAAAATTCGTTACTTTTCTCGTGAAGCTTTAACTCCCTTGCAGCGATTAGAACATTCAATGCATCCTATTGTTGCCTTCGTGGTCATGCCGATTTTTGCCTTTGCCAATGCAGGAATTACTTTCACTGGAAATTTTGGTGAAAATCTATTTAGCAACGTAAGTTTGGGAGTAATTGCCGGACTGATTGCCGGAAAATTTTTAGGTGTACTTATCTTTTCAAAAATCTTGATTCACTTTAAACTCGCAAGTCTTCCTAAAGGTGTAAATTGGTTGCAAATGTATGGAATTGCACTTTTAGCTGGAGTTGGCTTTACCATGTCACTTTTTATTTCAGATTTGGCATTCGACAACGAACAATATATTCTTCAATCAAAAATAGGAATATTTTTGGCTTCCCTACTTAGTGGACTTGTTGCTTACTTTATATTAAAGTTTGCCTCAAAAAAATCTATTTGATAATTACTTTTTTTGGCTTGTAAAAAATTAAAAGTAAAATCGGAAGCAGTGTTAAAACGGCAATCAATGCAACAAATAAGGTGATACTTATCATCAGGCCCATCATAAATGTACCCATGAAACTTGAAAACAGCAGGGTCAAAAATCCACTACAAACGATCAAAGTGGATAAAATCATTCCTTTTCCGGTAACCAAATAAGCTGTCTTCAATGCATATATTTTGGAGGAACCTTTTTGAAGTTCAATTTTAAATTTCGCCAAAAATTGGATGGTATCATCAAAGGCAATTCCGAGTGAAATGGTGAAGATAATGGCGGTTGAAATTTTTAGGTCAACATGCAGTAATCCCATCATTCCAGCCAAAACGATCAATGGAATAATATTTGGAATTACGCTTAGAAATACCAATTTTGCCGATCTGTAAATTACCAGCATCATGAAAACGATTAATCCTATAGAAACCAAAATCCCTTCCACAAGATTTGAGGATAAATAACTCATGTTTTTATCTAATAAATGTGCTGTTCCAGTATATTTTAGAGAAATTAAGCTGGTGTCTATGTTCTTATTGACAAATTTTTGAAATTTTTCATTTTCTTTTAACACAACATTTTTTCCCCAATCAGGAATATTAGCACTAATTCGCATATTTTTCTGAGTGGAATCGACCATCGCCTTAAATAATTCTCCTTTTTCTGCGAATTTGATTGGTCTTCTTAATTTTTTGATTTCACGTTGTGTTTCTGGAAGTTTGAAATAGTTTTCATTTCCTAAATGAGACGATTGATTAAGCACTTTCAAAACACTCACCAAAGAAATATTGATTTTTGCCTTGTAGGTTTTTGTTAAATAAGTTTCGATTTTGTCTAATTCTTGTAAAACTTCAATGTCCCAGCAATCGTAATCTCCTTTGATGGTAACAGCATACTCCAAAGGTCGGATTCCACCATAATTTTTATCTAAAAAGTTGAAATCTTGTTTTATTGGCTCATTTGGTCGTAAATCATCAAGCATGTAATTATTTACTTCTATTTTGAAGGAAAAATAAGCGAAAATTACCGTAATTACGGCAAAGACACCAATGATTGCTTTGTAATTTCTAATGTTGAAAACGAACATCTTTCGTAAAAACCGATTCCAGAAAGGCGTATCTTTTGTTTCAGTAATTTTTCGCGGAGATGGAAAGATGTAAAAGGTCACAGGCATCACAAAAATTGTAATTACGAAAGCTAGTAAAACACCGATTCCTGTAACAATTCCAAAAGATTGAATTGGTTGAACGTCAATAAACATTAAAGAAATGAATCCTACAGCCGTTGTAAATGCATTTAAAAAGGTGGCAACTCCAACCTCTTTTATTGAAATTTTGATTGCCTCGTATTTACTTAAGCCGGAACGTAAATAATCCAAGTATCTTGAAACAAGATGAATGAAATATGACATCGTCACCACAAACATGATGGAAGGTAAAATGGATAGCAAAATATTAATTGGTTCATTAAAAACGACCATAAAACCTAGTACCCAAACCAGAGAAAATACCAACACAATTTGCGGAATTAATAATCCCCACATACTTTTAAAAGCAATCCAAAGAAAAATTAAGATGAGCACTAAGCTAAAAAGTAGAAACATTATAAGCTCATTGGTCATTTTTCCAATAAAAAACTTTTGAGCGATCGTCCTACCCGCAATCCTCGATTTTTCAAAAGAATATTTTTTTATTTCCTTTTGAATTTTTGTGATTAAAACAGAGGATTTTTTCCCAGGCAGAAAATCCTCATGTTTGATATACAAACATAGAGATTTAGCATCTTTCGCAATCAAATTCGAAATAAGTTCTTTGTGTTTATAAATTCTAGTTGAATCACTTTTAAGCAAATTTTTATCATTTGAAAAATAAGGTTTTCTCCCGATAATTCCACCAGTTAAGAGAAATAATTCTTTTTCTGTGGTGATTGATCTAACAAAACTTACATGTTTTAATTTTTCAATGCTTTTTGTAAGTTTATCAACTTGATTTAAAAATTTGGAATCAAACACCCCTTTTTCCCGTTCGATAGCGATTAATAGAAAATCATTGTCTGATTGATAAATTTCTCTATGTTTGAAATAAAATTTCGTATCTTCATCTTTCTCGGAGAAAAATTTCTCAAAGTCGTAATCAAATTTTATTGAAGGAATTAAAACACCTAAAAAGATGGTAATTAACAAAA
>CAZHLZ010000285.1:0-4857 GCA_964532475.1 uncultured Chitinophaga sp. | reverse complement strand
GAAGGACAAAGCAAACGCGTGTAAGCATCTTTGCAAACTTCTTTTACTATATCGCCGCACCCGATAGCTATCGGGTCATCATCTGATTTCACAAAAAAACGTTCCATTTGCTCTAAGGCCGTTTCCTTTTCTGGCTGAGCTTTCAAACTTAATAAGCCTTCACGTTCGCCTCTAAAAATGGCCAAAAAACGGTGAGATGGAATTTTGTACAAAGGCTCGGAAAACTCAAAAAAATCCTTGTATTTCTGAGCATCTTCGCTTTTTCCCTTCATGATTTTGGACTGCAAAACAGATTTTCGCTGAAATAACTGGCGTAATCTGCCTCTAAAAACTGCATTTTCATTCATGTATTCCGCCATGATGTCTTTTGCCCCAGCGATTGCCATTTCTTCATCAATGACATCGCCTTTCACAAAACGTTCCGCCATTTGGTAAGGATTTCCGCCACGTTGCGAAATAATCATTTTTGCTAGGGGTTCCAAACCTAATTTTTTGGCTTTTTCACCACGCGTTAATTTTTTCTGTTTGTAAGGAAGGTAAATATCTTCCAAAACATTTGCATCAAAACAAGTTTCAACCTTAGATTTTAATTCGTCAGTCAATTTCCCTTGCTCTTCAATTGCTTTTAAAATAGTTTGTTGACGAGCAATTATCTCATCGTATTTCTTATTTAAATCTCGAATTTGTGTGATTTCAACCTCATCCAATCCTCCAGTCATTTCTTTACGGTATCGTGCAATAAATGGTACCGTTGCACCTTCTTTGAGTAAATTAAGTGTGTTTAGAATTGCTTTTTCAGCTAAAGCAGAATTTGATTGAATGAAAGATAATGTTGTCATTTTTTTTTATTGGATTACAAAAATATAGTAAATAAACAATTTTACCAACCTCTTTTTGATTAAATCCATTATTGTTTAAAAACCCTAGCGAAATGAAAAAAATTATCTATTCTTTATTATTTAAATGAAAGATGAGCGATTCTGTTCATCTTTTTTTGTTTATGTTAACGAAAATAATAATCTAAATTAATTTACCAACCTTTATAATTATTTTTCGTTTAAAGATTAAATACCATTTCATGAAAATACCAACTTTTATCATTACGCTTTTTATTTGTTCTTCTATCTTTAGTCAACAAAATCATATGTGGTTTGTAAAACAAATGGAACATCAATGTCTAAATCAAATTGACTTTCATGTTGGAATCGACTACACTATTCTCCCTGAAGGCAGCCAGGATTTATGGTTTGAAATTTATTGGGGAGATGGATCTGATACCATTGTTGAACTTCCTTATAGTCTAGATAGTATGGCTGGATTCCATATTTTACATACTTATACTAGTCAAAATATTTTTTATCCATTTGTAATTGGCCACAGCACAATAACTGAAACGATGTACTATTCTGATACCTTAACTCTACCAATTATTCTTGATGGTAATTGTGGTTCTGTTCATGGAAATAGTGAGGTACAAACAAATTGTTCTGATTCTTCACAAATTTATCTTTACAATGTTTTATATGATGTCATTGATACAAACGATAATATTATAAATTTTACAGATTATGGATTTGGTTTTAATGTTAACAATTTACCATTAATTGTTAGAATTAATCAACAATGGTTGAATGACAACAATTTTACGCAAATAAGTCCAGATTTTATTGTCACAGGATTCGATTCTATAAATGGTGTAAATAATGGTTCAATTTGGTTTAATTTGGGGGTAATTGAAAATTCATTGACTACAGACTTCAAAATAAATTCCACTTATGGTTCTGGAATTATTCCTTTATTAAGCGGGTCAATTCATTTAAATATAATGAATATTTATTCAAACTGTCAAGATATGGACAGTGCAACTGTAAAAATATTGTTTCCAAATCAACTAATTCCTGATTTTACAAATTTAATAAATGCTCAATATTTAAATAATGAACTTTCTTTTCAAATTAATTTCAATTCAACTTCTAATTTTAATATTGAAATCCCAATTTACGTTGATTCTAGCTCAGTGAATTTTACAGAATTTCAAATTCCAATCTCGATTTATGATATAAACGGAAATGAAGAAAATTTATCCAACAATTTTGATACAATTTATTTTCAATTATTCAATTCATACGACCCTAATCAAAAAACTGTAAATAAAGGCCAAAACATCAATCCAAATGAACAAGAAGAATTAATTTATACCATTGATTACCAAAATGAAGGAAATTATCCAGCTTTAAATGTAAGACTTCTAGACACTTTATCTGCAAATTTAGACTTTTCTACTTTTAGAGTTCTAAACCAAAAACACAACGTGGTAACAAATCTAAACACGAATACTGGAATACTTGAATTTAAATTCCCTAACATCAATTTGTCCCCAAAAGAACAAGATGAGGAAGGAAGCAAGGGATTTGTTACATACGCAATAAAAGAGAAAGCAAATTTGCCAATCAACTCAGAAATTGAAAACACAGCCTACATTTATTTTGATTTCAATCCTGCGATTATCACAAATACCACTTACAATAAAAATTCTTTATTAGGTATTTCCGAAAATAAGGCATTAGATTTTCAAATTTTCCCGAATCCAGCTAAAAACAAATTGAACGTTGAATCAAAATTTGAAAACAACGACGTATTTTTATTGGATTTGAGTGGCAAAATGATTTTTAATCAAAAAATTGGCTTCAAAGGTCAAATCGATGTTTCAAGTATTGAAAATGGGGTTTATTATTTGAAAATTGTAAATAATCAAACAAATTCTGTTCAAAAAATAGTTGTTAACAAATAATAGTTTTATAGTTGGTTTTAGGAGGGATTTGGAAACGAATCCCTTTTTTTTTGCATAAGTAGATGGAAAAAAATTCACAAAATTTTCCTTCCGAAAAAATAAAATTGTATATTTGTTAAAAAGTAAGGAAATGGAAACGATCGTTGTTCAGCTTAATAGTGACAAGGCTTTAAAGTTTTTAAAAGAATTAGAGGATTTAAACATTATAAAATTACTCAGCAAAACAATCAGTTCAAAGGAGAAAATGTCAGAAAAATATGCTGGAACTTTTCCAGAAGAATTAGCGGATGAATTTCAAAATTATGTTAGTGAGAGCAGAGTGGAATGGCAAAAGAGAAGTATTTAATTGATACAAAAGTTGCTATTGATTTTCTTGCAAATAGATTTAGTGGAGGAAACAAGAAAAAAATTCATAAAATTATAGATCAAATTCCAAATTTATCGATTATTTCAAAGATTGAATTGTTAGGCTTTTCTACAAGTGAAAGTAATTTATTAATTCTTAAAAATTTTGTCAATGATTCACAAATACAGTTATTAAGTGATGAAATTGTTCAGAAAACGATTGAAATTAGGAAAAAGTACAAAATAAAACTACCTGATGCCATTATTGCAGCCACAGCAATAGTTAATCAATTGACACTCGTGACAAGAAATGTTTCTGATTTTAGAAATATTGACGCTTTGTCTCTTATCAATTCACATTCATAATTTATTGATTTTAAAAAGTCAATATTGTAAAACAAACAGTTTATTTTGTGTTTTTAAATGTTAAAAATCCCTTAATTTTTTCTCATTCTAAATCGTTTAGCGTAAATTAGCCATCGCTAAAATAAATAATATGAAGCAAATTTTAATTCTTTGTGTTTTGTTTTTAATGAGTTTCATGACAAAAACAGAATACAATCAAACAGGGAAAGCAAGTTATTACGCCAATAAATTCAATGGTAGAAAAACGTCTTCAGGAGAGGTTTTTAAACAAGATTTATTAACGGGCGCGCACAAAAATTTAAAATTCGGAACATTAGTTAAAGTGACAAATCTTTCAAATGATTCTACCGTTATTGTGAAAATCAATGATCGATTGAGTCAAAAATCTGCAAGTCTTATTGATTTGAGTTTGAAAGCAGCACAACAACTAAATTTTGTAAGAAATGGACATGCAAAGGTTAAGGTGGAAAGCATTTAGTTTGTTAGTAGTTTTTAGTTAGTAGTTTGTAGTAGTATCTTGAGTAATAAATTGTATTCACAAAAAATAAACTCATTTGTAGAGAACTTTGCGTAAAAGTATTGTATTTTTGGAGCAAAAATAATAAATGAAAAATTTGAGAATTATTGATGTATCAACTGTTTTGGCAGGTCCATCGGTAGCGACATTTTTTGCAGAATTGGGTGCTCGTGTAACGAAAATTGAAAACCCAAGGAATCCTGATGTTACTAGAAGCTGGAAATTAAGTTCAGAAGACGAAAACAGTTCTGTTTCTGCTTATTTTTCGAGTGTAAATTATAAAAAAGAATACCTTAAATTAAACCTTAAAAACGAAGATGACCGCAATGAATTTCTTGCACTAGTCAAAAATGCGGATATCTTAATTTCAAATTTCAAAAAAGGAGACAGCGAAAAATTTAACATCAAAGATGAGCTTTTATTTGAACTAAATCCAAGATTAATTCACGGGAAAATCAATGGATTTGGCTCAGATTCTGATCGTGTGGCTTACGACCTAATTCTTCAAGCTGAAAGCGGATTTATGTCCATGAATGGCACAAAAGAAAGTGGTCCTGTGAAAATGCCTGTAGCCCTAATCGACGTTTTGGCTGGACATCAATTGAAAGAAGCCATTTTACTTGCTTTACTTGAACGAACTACGACAAATAAAGGCAAGGCAATTGAAGTTTCGCTTTATGACGCAGCTCTATGCAGTTTGGCAAATCAAGCGTCAAACTATTTGATGGAAGGCAAGATTCCTCAGCGCATTGGAAGTTTGCATCCAAACATTGCTCCTTACGGCGAGATTTTTGAAACTTTAGACAAAAAATTAATCACTTTTGCAATTGGAAGCGAT
>CAZHLZ010000284.1:0-4862 GCA_964532475.1 uncultured Chitinophaga sp. | reverse complement strand
ATTTGACCATGCACAAACAAATCAATTGGCATTTTTTTAAATCGAACTCAGGTTAAAAAGTCTTCTGGACTTTTGGCTACCACAGAAACAGGACTTTGCTCAGAATCTATCATAGCGATGGGTGCGTAATTAATTGTTTTTCCATCAACTAGCCAGCTTAAAATTAAATTGTCTGCTACTATTTCCCCCCAACAAATGAATTCGTTATTCAAACGCTCTGGTTCAGAAAAAAAATGAGCAATAGGAACATGATTACTTTCATTGTGCATGATAAAATTAATTTGCTTACACTCTAATTCTCTTTTGTCAAAACTGTGTAGCAGTTCTTTCAATTTATTTAGTTGTGATGGAAATTGTGTTTTCATATCAAATGATTTTAATGTTTTTATTCTTCGTATTTTATACCTTGTTTACGATTTTCTTCGATTATTTTGATTTCTTTCGGACTCATATATGGTTTTATCTCCTCTCGATTAATTATTACTGCAGGCAGAACAATATTTAGGTAGCCGTTTTCAATGCGGTATTCTACAGTTCGATTGTCCGAATATGTATTGTTTATGCTTACTTTAAACGGAATAATAAGTAATTCATTTTCATCCACATAAGGAGAGATAGGAGTTAGAAAAAGTTCTGAAATTAACTTGAGTCGCATGCTACTTGAGGATTCATTTAATGGAATCTCATCCAATAAAATAATGTTGCCGTTAACTTTTTTTAATTTTATTTTCCAATAAACCGCTTCGTTTTTTTGCAAAAGAAGGATCTCAAGCATTTTTTCAATGTTATTGTTAGCACAATTATTTACATAAAAACTGAATAGTTTACTAGATGCACGAAGCATTTCTTGCACAAGGAAGCTGTTTAAACTGTCTGTATTTTTGGATGTTAATCTGCACAAACTATCTGCACGTAGTATTCCATTTGAGTAGTAAATCGGTTCGTATGTAATTTGTTCATTTGATTGAGCAATGCTGTCATTTATCCTTTTCTGATGTGATTTTTTTTCTTGTTCAATAGCTTTTTCACGAGTCATCTCAGCCGCAAGCAAGCGATCGTCTTCTTCTTTCTTCAACTCTTGAATAACTTGTTTACATGCGCATGCTGTCTCTGGAATTCTGTCCAGATCAGTTTTATTTTGAATGAAAATCTTAATACAAAATTCCGTTAATCTATATTTTGCCTCCAAGTAACGATTTTCGTATTCATTTTTGTCTGGAAACCCTTTTAGGTCTTTGTAAAAGTAAAAGCGCTTGTAGTTTTCAAAACCAATTTGTTGCCAAAAGGATTTATTTCCACCTGATAAACTGGCTTGATATTCATAACACAAAAAATTGAGATACTAAGCTTGTCTGTGTTTCTTTAACCAAGTTGTATCCATCCTTTTTTCTTCTAAAAATAAGGTGTCAGTCAATTTGATTCGCAATTTTTTGATGTTTTCAACAACACTTACTCGATCGTCATTTAACAAAATGAATTTATTATAAAACTCCAAGTTAGACATTTCCTTTGGCTGGGCAAATAGCTCATTCCAGCAAAAGACGATGTTAAATAGAATAAAAAGCCAATGCGAATTTTTCATTTCTCGGGAAAATTAATTCTAAATCTCTAAATATTTTAGTTTTTGGAAATAACTAGTAATTCTCAGTTCTTGAGATGAATAAAACCTTCATAATTTTTCAGCTTATCGAAGCAAATTAGTTCAATCGTATAAAAATAAACTCCTTCTTCACAGATTTTACCTGATTTACTGGTACCATCCCACGATTCATTGATGCTTTTCATTTCATGAACAACTTCTCCCCATCTATTGAAGATTTTACATGTAAATGTAACATCATAATTTCCACTTGTTTTTATTTTAAAGTCATCATTTATTTTATCATCATTTATTGTAAATACGTTTGGGATAATGGCTGTAAAATCTTTACAAGATAAATCTTTCAAAGCAATGATTGTTTGGGAACTTGTGTCAGAGCAATTTAAATTATTGTAGGCAATTAATTCAATTACAAAAGAGCCATCACTCAAATAGGTACTGCTTGGATTTGTTTCTTGCGAGAATTCATTATTACCAAAACTCCAATTATAACTAGTAGCATTCTGACTGGTGTTTGTGAAATTTACAAATAATGGAACCTCTCCTTCAGTGGGATTGCAAGTGAAACTTGAAACAGGATTGGTTTCTTGAGTAATTATAGTTGAAAATGAATTACTACAATTGAATTGATTTGTTACAATGGCTATATATTCTCCTGGGCTAACAGCATTTATGGGGTTTTCATTTAGGAATGTGCCGTTGTAGTTCCATATAACAAGGTTACTAGATGAATTTGCAAATAGTGTCACTGTATCTTTTATACAAGTTAGATTTTCTGATTCAATATTTGCTTGAGGTAAATCACTCACTTGAACTATATAACTTAAAGTATCGAAACAATTATTTTCATTTACGACTACATAAAATGTGTCGGTAGCAGTTGGACTAACATAAATTGAATCATCTGTAGTAGAGCTAATGTAAGGTGAGTTTAACCAATTGAAATTAGTTGGGCCAGTAAAAACTAGATTGCAACTGTCTCCTGGACAGAGAATTGAATTGCAACCAGCAATGGAAGCGTTTATTAAGTTTTCACTAGAAATTACAATTACGGTGTCTTTGCAAAAATTAAAGTCATAAACAAAAATTTGAATTAATGTATCAGAATTAAATGAAATGAGTGTATCGTTTGCAATGAAAACGCTGTAATTCCCAGACCCATCGAAAATTTCGTACACTAAAGTAGTTTGATCTGAAACATCAAAATCAATGGAATTAATTCCGGTGCAGTCTGATGTAACATTTATGGAACTAAAATGCCAAACGTCATTACTATTTATGTTATTAATGGTGATTGAGTCTATTGCGCCTAACAAACAAGATGACGGTGGACCGGTAACCACATAACTGTAGGTGCCATTTTCAGGAATAGTTATCCAAAAATCAATAGCACCGTTAGACCAGTTTATAGAATAATCAAAAGAGTTTTCAATGAGTACATTTTGGATTTCAACGAAAATTGATGGTTGGCAGGACAAGGTATCCAGATAAGTAACGACTTGTGGAATGTTTCCTCCTAAAACAGTGGCATTAATTGTATCTTTGCATCCATAAATATCGCTTACAACTGCGGTATAATGGTCAGTTGTAAGATTTGTTAAAGTATCATTGTTTTGACTTGGATCGTGTAACCATTCAAAATTGAAGGGTTCAGAACCTTCACTAACAGATAATACTATCATTCCATTACTATCACTTATGCAAGAAGTTGAATTGAAAGTTGTATTTTGAATTTCTACTATTTCTGCAGTAACACTTGAAACTAAAGCAGTTCCTTCAACTGTGCATCCTGTGCTTGAAGTTACGCTAAATTGATGCTCGCCAATTGCTAATCCAGTTGCAGTTTGAGTAGTTTGTCCATTTTCCCAAAGATAAGTAAATGGACCAGATCCACCTGTTGTTTCAATAGTTGCAGTTCCTTGATTACCGCCAAAACAACTTGCATTCGTAGCAGAGGCACTCAAACAACCGCAAGTCGAGGTTCCACAACTTTGAAAATCAAATAAACCAACAAAATTATCCCCGCAAGAGTAAATCCCTCCATTGGGACCAAGGCAAATATCATAAACTGGACTGCCAGTAATTATTTCTGAAAGAATTTCTAAATCAGAATTTAATTTGAAAATTTTATTTTGGGAACCAACATAAACATTGCCGCATTCATCCACTTCAACTCCAGCATTATATTCTTGTATTCCCCCTGAAATCATTGTTGAATCTATTACTTGTCCAGTGGCAATATTTCTTTTTGACAGTTTCACGCCATCATAAGTGAAAATAAAAGATTGATTAGCTGCAATTGCATTTTTGCCTCCCCAAGCATTGTATGATAATTCTGCATAATTAAATTGCTGTCGACTTTCAACAGAATATAAAGGTGTTAAATCGTAATCTAAATTAATTATTTGTGGAATATCACTAATTGTTAAGCCATAAAATTTACCATTTAAACCTTTAGTCAAAGCCCTAATTTCTCCATTTAAAGGGAAGGTTTCTTGCCTTTCTCCAAGTTGATTGTTTTCAACATCAATTGTAAACACGTCACTAGTTCCCCAACATTTTGCAACAATTAATTTTGAATAATCACAATTAAAAATACATCTCCAACTTTCACTATTTTCACTGTTTAAGACATTTGATGTTGAATCTACCCAAGTCATAATTCCCAAATTATTTATTTTGTACATCCTCCCCCACCAAGAAAGGTACTGACTTCCATTAGGATGTACCTGCATATCACCAAAATAGGTGGTACCATCTTGCCCTGTATTAAAGGTCCATTGTAAATCTCCAGAAGAATTGTATTTTTGAACTGTTGCATTAGAGGTGGCTCCAAAAACATACACGTTATCTAATGAATCTTTTCCTATTTCAAATAGTTTTTTTTCATTTGGAATGTTGGGGACCGTTACCCAAGGGTCAATCGTAATTTCCTTGAAAAGAATGTTTTTCTGAAATTTCTTATTGGAAGCGAAACTGACTTTCGAATCATTTATGACATAATTTAATTCATATTCTAAACCATTATTGTCAAAGGTAAACGGAAAATGCTCAATAAAATTCCCCCAATTAGTTTCAACTAATAAATTCCCCTGAATATCTTTTTTTAAAGCTTTAATATTGCTGTAGTTCAAGTTTATTTGCGAGATAGCTGCTCCAGGTTTCAGTATATAATTAAATTTAAATCCTTCCTTATCTGTTGGAAAAAGAAATTCAACATCGATTTTGTCATATAGATTTTTATAAGTAATTTTTCTGTAAG